>PITV01000022.1 GCA_017577285.1 Clostridiales bacterium | reverse complement strand
ATGTATCTGTCTTGGCATTCGCACCGGTAAAATTTTTCGGCGTACTGAAATCTTCTGTCCCGCCATCCGCACTATTTATAATGAAATGATTCTGGAAGGACTGGACCTGAACCGTATCCGGCAGGTTGATGCTTTGATTCAATGTGCTTCTTGAACTGAACGCAACATAATAAACGCGCTCATCCGTTCCGGGCACCAGTTCCGACCAAATGGCCGCTACTTTATTGCTGCCATTATTGGATGTGCCGCCGGACAGTATCTCAGCGTACATGCTGTCTTCGCTCAAGGTTACAGTACCGTTTCCGTTGCTGTCCACCTCCACGAAATTCGGCATGTTCTTAAATGCTCCCATTGTGGCGCTTCCGCCTCCGTTGGCAGCAAAAGATTGAACCGGAAAGACACTGAGGATCATGATTAATGATACAATCCATGCAAGCAATCTCTTAATTTCTTTCATCATCGTGCTCACTCCTTACTTACTGATGATCACAAAAGCAAAGATTCCGGTTCTGTGTCAGAACCATACATCAACTTTCCATTCGTACAGGGCGTTTTCATGATTTACCACAACATCGTAGTGATCACCATCAGCAGGAAGAGGATTATCCCAGTTGGCTGAGCAGTACCACGCGTAGTTCAGTTCCACGTCCTCCGGCGCGTTCTCAACAACAGCCTGAAGACGCACATGAGCGCCATATGTCAATATTCCGGCTTCATCCAGTATGATCAGTTTGATCGAAACTTTCAGCTCTATATAGTCGATCATGACAGGATATCCGGCTTCATCCAGCACCAGATTGCCAGTTTCATCCTTTACATAGTTTACAACCACACTGTATCCATCTTCCACATCCAGCACGGGAAGGCCATTCTCATCCAGGACCAAGGCACCATTTTCATCAAAAAGGAAAGTGAAATGACGCTCGTCAGGCATCTCTTCCTCAGCATCATCTTCTGCGGGAACTTCCTCAGCAGATACTCCCTCAGCATCCTCCTCCGTATCATCCTCTGCGGGGATTTCTTCCAATACTATGTCTTCTTCTGCAAATTCTCCAGCGAAAGTTTCTTCCGCAGGGATTTCTTCTACGGTCTCTTCGACAGGCTCTTCTGCAGGAGTTTCTTCTACAACAATTTCTTCGACAGGCTCTTCTGCGGGGATTTCTTCAGCAATCTCTTCGGCAGGCTCTTCTGCAGGAGTTTCTTCTGCAACAATTTCTTCGACAGGCTCTTCTGCAGGAGTTTCTTCTACAACGATTTCTTCGACAGGCTCTTCTGCGGGGATTTCTTCAACAATCTCTTCGGCAGGCTCCTCTGCAGAGATTTCTTCGACAATTTCTTCTACAGACTCTTCTACAGGCATTTCCTCTACAATCTCTTCAGCAGGTTCCTCCGCAGGCATTTCTTCAACGATTTCTTCTGCAGGTTCTTCTGCGGGGATTTCTTCAATAATCTCTTCGACAGGCTCTTCTGAAGGCATTACCTCAATGATCTCTTCAGCAGGATCACTGGCAGGATATTCCACGATTACATCTTCGGCAGATTCTTCAGCGGTCACTTCCACAGTGATCCCATCACCGGATTCCTCAGCAGGGGCCTTATCCATTGTCTCTTCAGCAAACTCGCCAGCAGGAGCTTCCTCAGAGGCTTCACCAGCAGCATCTGTTGCTTCTTCATCGATTATGCAGATATACCCTTCTCTGCCATCGGAAAGTACAACATGCTTCCATCCGCCCATATCCAAACGAAGTTCAACTTCAATACCCTTTGGAAGAACGGCAACGACACTGCTTTCCTTATCGGCTCTTTCAAACACTTCAGTAGTCTTCGCAATGTACACGGTGACTGCAGGGGCTGCATAAGCGGCATCACGTTCCGGTTCATTCTGCCCGCCGTCAGTTTCATCATCTCCGGGCAAAATGCTTTCCTCCGCTTCCGCAGCAGAACCGGGGATCTCCTCATCGTCAACATTCTGATCAACCGCGGCTCCGACAGCATCAGCGGTTTCATCATCCTCAACCGCAACGACGGGGCTCACCGAGTTGGACATATACTCCGTATCCTTGTTGGGATTCAGATCATCCGCGCCGGCCAGCGCAATCAGGATCAGGATCAGAACTCCAACGAATACGAGCCAGTTCCTTACATTCTTTTTCATAGCGGTCACTCCTTTTCAGGGCGATATTGCCCGGTTCCTGTTCGTTGCTGTGGACTGTTTTCGTTAACAGTCGTCAGCATATGTTATCTTGTTTTCCATTTCTGAGGAATTCTGTAAACTCTTGATGTTATACTGCGTTTCACCGGCACGCAGGGTTCATTTCCCGATATGCCAGTCTGTTCCCAATGCATCCGTTCTTTCATAGCCCGCATTCCTTGCCTTACACATACGGCGTCTGAGAATCGAATATAAAATGTCCGTGGTATATTCATCTTTGAACCACATCGGTAAAAACACAGCTATAAGCAAAACTGTTGGAAAAACATTTTCCGGAAATCATAAATATCCGGTATTTTCAACCGTACATTTTTTCTTTTTTGTATACAAAAATCGCATCTTATGTAGACTAATCATAAGTCTACGAGTAGATTATACAGCATTGCAGTTACATTGTCAGTTACATAATTTGCAAAAAATTTTTTTCTATATTTTTTAAGACAGAAAAAAGCAGGACGTTCTCATATCACATTATTACACATTAAGTCACAAAATAGCTGTCATATGTGACTTTTCATCAGTACACCAGCTAATTCTCATTGAGTCAAATACAGACTTATTGTCTTATCCACAGCATAGTTATTACACATTTTATATGTTTGTAATTTTATATGTAATTTTGTATTGCTTATAAATGCGCATTTGCATGTTTTTCTTTCTGCTCATCGTACAAATGTTGCCACATGTTCGTAAAGTGACAATTGCCTTGTGTGCCAGTACAACATGAATGTGCATCCATGAAAATATCAATAAATCAGTACAGAATGCGCTCATAACAGCCACTGTTTAACAGGTTATCTACACAAAAATTCATTGGTTACATTGTAATACCGTGCCCTGTCCAATTTGAAAAAGAGTATCTGCGCACTGGTTATTCCGGTTTACTTTTATCATTTGATTTGTTTCAATAATTCCTCTCAGTCTATCTGTCTCACTAGCATAACGTTTTTACACTCTTTACAGCTTTCAATTCACTTTTTCAAGGCTGAGGAAATTGATTCTGTAACCAATAACACAAACAACAATTAAATACAAGTTCCTGCAAAGGAACTTCCAGCTGAAATATGAATTCCTGGAATCACCGTTCTGCAGTGATTCTCACAGATTTCACCGCCGGGCGAAGGAATTGAAACTTGCATTGCTGTGTATGTTCATTTCACCAATTTTGAAACGTATTTCCAAACGCAATCCCATCAAAAATGGCCTCACTCCTGTTGAAATCAGGTGCAAGGCCATGCAAATATACTTATTTTACACAGTGTTACTTTTTCTGTTTATGATCTGGAGAACAGTCCATTTATCTCCAGGCTCTATATTTTCCAGTTTCAATCAATGAACGAATCATCAGAACACATCCAGCACTTCCGCGCCCTTTCTGACGAACGCGATGAACTCATTGACCTGCGCGGTGATGGTGACCCGATGGCCGCCGGTATAGGCGGATCTGTCGCGCGCAAGGATCCATTCACCCTCAGGCAGGTAGACTTCCCGCTCCGTCTGCCCCTGCACGGTGATGGGGGCAAAGAGGATGTCATCGCCGAACATATACTGATCGCCCGTGGTATAGCAGATCTTATCCTCGGGGAAATCGAAGAACATGGGCCGCATGACAGGCGTTCCCTGCCCGGATGCGATCTTCATGTGTCTGGTGATATAGGGGATCAGCCGGTAACGGAGCCTGATGAGATCTGACAGGATCGGCAGATTCTCCTCACCGAAACTCCATATCTCGTTGCCGTCTCCGGAAGGTTCCTTCAGTGCGCGGTTCCGCTGGGCAATTTCACGGTTTCCGTGCAGACGCATGACCGGGCAGAAAACGCCGTACTGGAACCAGCGGACGATCAGTTCCCGGAAATAATCCGTATGCGTATAGCCGCCGTAGAATCCGCCGATATCGGTGTTCCACCAGGGCAGGCCGCACATGGACATATTGAGACCGGATTTGACCTGTTCAGTCAGGCTCTCAAAGGTGGACTGGATGTCTCCGGACCACACCAGCGTTCCGAATTTCTGCGCGCCGGTATACGCGGCTCTCGAAAGAGTAATGATATCATCGCGCCCCATTTCCTTCATGCCGTCATAGACCAGCTGGGAATAGTAATAGGGATAGATCAGCGCGCACTCATCTCCCCTGCCCGCGTACATGATGATATTGTCGAAATGCTCCGGATGGATCTCCGGCTCCGCCTCATCGAACCAGAGAAGGTCGACGCCGTTGTCGATGTAATTTTCCTTGAGTTTCTTCCATACATATTTGCGTGCTTCCGGGCTGGTGGGATCGATCTCCGCCTGAGGGCCGTAGAAATCAAACACACGGTTACTGCCGGAAGCGGTGCGCAGCAGCATATTGCGGTCATTCATGTAGTGGTAATTCTCGCTGTGCTCGTTGATTGTGGGCCACATGGAGACCATCAGTTTGATCCCCATTCTGTGAAGCTCATCCGCCATACCCTTCGGATCGGGCCAGCAGGCAGGATCGAATTTATAGTCTCCCTGCTCTGTCCAATGGAAATAATCGATGATGATGACGGAAACGGGAACGCCCAGTTCCCTGTACCTTCTCGCCACCTCCAGCACCTGCTCCTGATTCTCGTAGCGCAGCCTGCACTGCCAGAAGCCCATGGCATAGCCGGGGATCATCGGTGCGTGACCTGTCAGATCGGCCAGTTTGGAACAGGCCTCCCGGGGATCACCCGCGATAACGACATAATCCATGGTCTTCGCGCAGTCGCTGTTCCAGCGGGTCCTGTTGAAACCCAGCTCCACCGTGCCGGTGGAAGGCATATTCCAAAGAAAACCGTAGCCGAGAGAGGAATAGACATACGGGATGGAAGCCTTGGTATTGACATGGCGCAAATCGATGGTGCAGCCCTTTTTGCTGAACACATTGATCCGTTCATGACCGAGCCCGTAGAACTGTTCGTCTTCATTGGGTTCGAAAGTGGCGCGCATCGCCCACAGGCCGCTGCCCACGCTGCGGTAGTTGCGGTAGCCCGTGGTAAACGTCATCTCTGGCTGTTCTTTCAGAATGATCCTGTCATTGATATAGTAGGTCACACGTCCCCATTTTTCAAACCACACCTTCAGGGGACCGGTCCTGAGATATACATCCTCCCCGTCCCGCCAAATCTCGGCAGGGGTCTTCCTGGGGAGAAGCGTCCAGTCCTGCAGTTCTATCTGAGAGGAAGCCGTGGCCTGAAAGCGGATGCAGCCCTCAGCAGGCACGCTGACAACGCCGGTCTCCCCCGCTCTTGTGAAATAAATACGGTCATCCCTTATTGTAAACTCCATAAACCCCTCCGGAATATCTGAAAGTATTCATGTCATGCAGACAGGCGGTGAAAGCCGGACAAATCAGACATCAGTGAAATGCCGGCAGCCAAGCCCCGTGAGCCTCGATCAGTTCATCCACCATGGCGCGGATACTGTCGATATCCAGTTCACTGCCGGTATGAGGATCCATCATGGCCGCCTGATAGACATGATCCAGCCGGCGGGTACGGGCCGCCTCAATGGTCAGCAGCTGAACGTTGATATTGGTCATGTTCATAGCTGCGCACTGCACAGGGAGAGCACCCACCCGGCAGGGATGCACTCCGTCCCCGTTCACGAGGCAGGGCACCTCCACGCATGCCTCCTGAGGCAGATTGCTGATTAGGAAGCCGGTATTCAGCACATTGCCGCCGATCTCGTAGGGTTTTCCCGTAACAACGGCCTCCATGATATGCGAGGCGTACTCGGTGGAGCGTTCATGCTGCTGAATGCCGCTTTCCATGATCTGCGCGTATTCCTTTTTCCAGCCCTCGATCTGGTTCACACAGCGGCGGGGATACTCATCCAGAGGAATATTGTAGCGCTGGATCAGTTCAGGATAACGGCTCTTGATATAGAACATATTGTACTCGGCGTTATGCTCGCTGGACTCGGTGCAGTAGTATCCGAAATTGCGGATATAATCCAGCCGCACTTTGTTCCAGTAGTCTGGCTCCATTATTTTTTCCGCCGCGCGGCGTTTGATCTCGGGATAGAGATCATTCCCCTCCTTATCCCGGATGGACAGCAGCCAGGCCATATGGTTGATGCCGGCGATCAGTTCCTTGCGTCCCTCAAGTCTGTCCTCCATCCCCAGCTGTGTCAGCAGATCCCGGGAGCATACCTGCACGCTGTGGCAGAGGCCCACCGTTTTCACGCCGGTATACCGGAGCATGTATCCGGTGAGCATAGCCATGGGATTGGTATAGTTCAGGAACAGTGCGTCAGGACAGACCTCCTCCATATCCCGGGCAAAATCCTCCATCACGGGGATCGTGCGCAGCGCGCGCATGATGCCGCCGATGCCGAGGGTATCCGCGATTGTTTGCCGGAGGCCGTACTTTTTCGGCACCTCAAAGTCTATGATCGTGCAGGGATCATAAAGACCCACCTGAATGGCATTGACCACGAAATCCGCATTCCTCAGTGCGTCCTTCCTTTTCTCAACGCCCAGATAAGTGGTGATGCGTCCGTATCCGCCCTTTGCCCTGCGCATCGCCTCAAGGATGGTCCCGCTCTCGCGAAGGCGTTCCGCGTCAATGTCATACAGTGCGAACTCGCTGTCCCGCAGCGCCTCGGAGCACATGCAGTCTCCGATTACATTTCTGGCGAACACGGTGCTTCCCGCGCCCATCATCGTGATCTTCATTTTCAAATCTTCCTTTCGTATTTCTTATTCCGATTTTTGTATAAATGTTGCTTTCATTCCCCGCTCTTTTTCCGGCCTTTCAGTTTTCCCAGTTCCAGCGCCAGACGGAACATATGCTTGCAGGGCCTTTGGCCGTCACTCTTCACGTATGCGGGGCAGGTGCAGGCCGCAAGAGAAGTGAAATATTCCTCCCCGCTGCTCCTGCTGACAAACCGGCAGGTGTTTTTTTCAGTATCCACATCCAGCGGGACGCCTACCGTTGTCTTTGCCCTTTTCAGAACAGCATCGCTGCCCGGATAATCATACCTGTCCGCGTTGAACACCGAGGGTGCCGTCGCTGCTTTCCGGATCTTCTCATTCTCCTTCTCAAGGATCCCGGTCACACATTTCAGATAGTCATCCTCCAGAAGGATCAGCGGATTACCGGTTTTTTTCTTCCGTTTTACCATTTCGAGCAGCAGATCATCCTCCTCATCCGTCTGCGGGCCGATGACCAGATAATCGATCCCGGGCAGATCCCCGTCATCCATCCACCATTCCAGTTCGATACTCTCCGCCCCGATCAATCCTGCCGTATCAGCCGTGATCACCCGGTTCACATTCTCCCGGCTCATCATTGCCGCATACTGCGCGTCAAAGTGCGGGTTCAGGAAAGCGATGCGCGTGTTGCGAAATTCAAGACAGGCCGTATCCTTCACAAGTCCCGCCTTCCTGAATCTCTTCCTGTCTTCCTGAATGACGGCCTCCGGATCCGGAACAGAGGTTCCGGACAGGGCAGAAAAGGCATCACTGTAGGTGCATACCCGTATCCGCGGATCACTGTTTTCCAGTTCCTCTACCAGATGATCCAGATTGGCCTCTCTCATGTCCATCCGGTCAAATTCCATGGGGTCCGCATCCAGCAGTTCACTGTCATCATCATTCAGAATGACCCAGTCCGCGCTGCTGTCATAAACATAAGGAATAAAATACCAAGTCATGTCAAAGGTATGCATGAGGGGTTTCAATCCGCACGGATCTTTTTCAAACCAGGTGAGCACATGCATGCGGGTCGGTCTTTCTCCGCTGAAGGGTGTTTCAGCCTTATTCCGTATGAAGGACAGCATTCCCATCATATCCTGTCGCCACAGGTCATGACGTTCCTGCGCTTTGCTGATCCGTTCATTTCTTTCCCGTTCACGCTTCTCCTGCCAGGGGGAAGCATCCGTAACAAAAGAGCCTGTGTCCGTCTGCAGCAGCCTCAGGGCGGCATCAGTACAGCTCTTTGTGATGCGCTTTTTCGTTCTCCTGTCCTCCGCCGCTGCCGCCCGCCACAAAAGCTGCCAGTCCTCATCCCCGTCATCATCCCGGTAGTAATCCGTCATCGGCCCGCCCCAGGCATAAAGCCGCACGCTGGAATGGATGAAATAGGCGTCTTCATCTGATACGCTGTAATGACTGCAGCCGCAGATGATCACAGTCTCATCCGCCTGCGCCATGGTCATGTATTCTTCGATCTGCCCGGCGGTCTACTCTTCATTCAGCGATGTAGAGACATTTGCCTGCCAGATATCGCCGCAGCGGTTGCCGAAGTCGATGTCCTCCCGTCTGCATATCTCCATATAAAGCCGCCTGCTGTCTGTGCGGATGCTGATACGTCCTTCAAAGGAACCCATCTTTTATCTCCCGTTCTTCTTTATGCGCTTATCATACCAAAAACCGGAAATGATTTCAATGCGTTTTGAAAGATATAGTTCGGCATACAGCCTGTTTGCGGCACATTTCTATCATAAGAAATACAGCCGGCATTCTCCTGTCATATCACAATGCGTTTTTCCGTCTCACACGAAAAGAACGGCAGCTGGTGCAGCCGCCGCTCCTTTGCATATATGTCGCACAAAACACACCTCTGCCGCAGGACATCCGCCGGCAAAAGCGCGTTCATCCGATATTATTATGTTTTCAGTTCAGCGGGAAGAGTTTACGCGTCCTCCAGCATTTCGATATTTTTCAGAACAAGTTCGTACTTTTCGTTCACTTTGGCCAGCATGCCTTTAAAATCCACCTGCGGAGCGCCGTGACGCACGGTATCGCACAGTTCAGCCGCGGATTCCGCCAGGCTCGTAAGGCTCAGATTCAGGGAAACGCCCTTTACATTATGAGAAAAGCGGAAGGCGTCCTCCCAGTTTCCGGCGGCAAAGGCGGCATTCATCCCGGCCACATCACCGGTCTCAGGAAGCTTGCGCAGATACTTGACGATCCGCTTTTCGGTCAGCAGCCTTCCCATCGCCTCATCGTAGTTTCCTTCCACAACCGCGTAGAATTCTTTTACATTCATGCTTCTATCTCCTTTCGCATGCCGTGGCATTCGTATCATTCATTCCTGTTTCCGTTTCAGTTTTCGCTCAGTTCCACCGCCAGGCAGGCAAACTCGCTCCTGCAGATTTCAAGCACCCTGAGCACCTTCGGGCTGAAAGCGCCGCACTTGCCGCCCATAATCATATCATAGGCTTCATCCGTGGTAAAGGCGCGCTTGTAGACGCGCTCGGTAGTCAGGGCATCGTAGCAATCCGCCACGGCAACGACCTGGGCCACCAGAGGGATCTCATCGCCTTTCAGGCCGTCCGGATAGCCGCTGCCGTCCCACTTTTCGTGGTGAAAGCGGCAGATCTGCCAGCACAGCTCATAGTAATCCTTTTCCCACATATGCCGGCTGATCTCCATCACCTCGCAGCCGTAAATGGTGTGTTTCTTGATCTCCTCAAATTCTTCGGCGGTCAGTTTTCCGGGTTTAAGCAGGATATGATCAGGCACCTTGATCTTGCCCACATCATGCATGGCGCTGGCCTTTGCCCAGGAAGATATCTCTTCATCGGTGATATTCATTTCAGGATACACAGTCTGCATGTATTTTCCCAACAGCCGCGTGAACCCCTTCACACGGCGGATATGGGTGCCGCTTTCCATACTGCGGGCTTCCACGACGTTGCCCAGCAGTTCTATTGTGTTTTCATTGGTGCGTGCCAGCTGCTTGTTGCGTTCCTGCAGCTGCTCCGTCTTTTCCTCCACGATCTTCTCCAGCCGGTTTCTGGCATCGAAGAAAGCCACGGCGTTGTCCACACGGTGACGGACAAGGGAGGGTGTAAAGGGCTTGCGGATAAAATCGGTCACTCCGTAGCTGAGGCATTTTTCCTCGGTGGCGATATCTTTCTCGCCGCTGATGATCAGGATGGGAAAACGGTCGATCTTGCTCTCTTTCTTCAGCTGCTCCAGCACGCCGAATCCATCGATCCGGGGCATGACCAGATCCAGCAGCAGTACGCCGATCTGACATTCTCCGGCATGAATGACTTCCAGCGCCTCCGCACCGTTACAGGCCTCAAGGATATCATAGCCCTCATCCAGTATATCCCGAAGCAGCTCACGGTTCAGTTCCACATCATCCACAATGACCGCGGTCTTTCTCTGGAGCATTGCATTCATCCCTCGTCTTTCCGGGGATCCCGAGCAGGATCTCGTTTCTACGCTTATATTATATCTGCGGCAAAAAACAAAAAACACCCCGAAATATACGCAAATTACGGCCTTTTTTACGCAATTTTCAATTTTCACGCAGAAAGTGTATACAAAATCATGTTTTTAGTAAGTTTTCCGCTTGTGTTTTTCCTGTCCATTTGCTATAATTTTTCCATACAGAAGAAGCGCGGAGGGACCTTTATGATCCGGATTGCTCTTTGCGAAGATAATATCGTTCAACGGGATATCCTGAAGGATATGCTTTTGGATTACAAAAAAAGAAAGCGGCTTTCCTGCTCCATCGATGAGTACGCGGACGGGAAGGATCTGATCGACGCGCACAAAGCAGGCAAAAGATATAATATCTATCTGCTGGATGTGATGATGCCCGTTACCAACGGGATCGATACAGCGCGTTTTCTGCGGGATCAGCAGGATGACGGCTTTATCATCTTTCTGACTGCTGAACGGAACTACGCGGTCGAAAGCTATCAGGTACACGCCTTCTATTATCTGCTGAAACCTGCGGATACCGCCACTCTGTCTCCCCTTCTTGACAAGTGCATCGAAAACATCCGTTCGGAAGGCAGCGATACGATCACCGTCAACGGCAGCGAAGGCCTGCGCAGTATTCCGGTGAGCGATATCAACTATGTCTGCATTCGCGACCGGCGCGCGCAGTATCACCTGACAGACGGGTCCGTTGTCGAAACCGTCACTCTGCGCATCCCCTTCAAGACACTGGTGCAGGAGCTGGTGGAGCAGAGCCGGTTCGTGATGTGCGGTGCCGCCCTTGTCATCAATGTAATGCACGTGAGGGAAGTGAACTGGGAGGAAGTGGCTCATTTCAAAAGCGGTGAAAAGATCTCCCTTCCCCATGCCGCCGCGGAAACACTGAAGAAGGCGCTTCGCCGGGAGGGATGATCTGAGAAATCTCTTGTGTGTACATCAGCGCCACGGCGCATGAAAAAGAAAACTGTAAGGACCGGGTGGAAGGAGGAAACCACCCGGTCCTTTTATCGATATTATATCGTTTATGTATTTTCACAGCCGCCCGCGTATCACCTCGCTGCACTGAAGCACAATGTCCCGGGGCAGGCTCTATATGACCGGACCGTTTTGCCGGTCCGTTTCTTTTTTAGGAAAGCCGGATCACATAGAAATGGTCACCGGCTCATTCGGCAAGCGCGGTATCACGACCGCCGGGTCAGCTGCGGACCCCTTGCCTACAATACTATAATAAACCTGCCCCAAAAATAAAAAAACCCCGAAATTTACGCAATTTCGGCCAAAATATACGCAATTTCAGAAAAAGCAAAGTGAAAGGGCTCCCAAAAGCCATATGTATTTTATACGATTCCCATTTGCGGGCACGGTCATCACCGGATACATTTCATGATACA
Source organism: Clostridiales bacterium (assembly GCA_017577285.1). Taxonomy (GTDB): domain Bacteria; phylum Bacillota; class Clostridia; order Christensenellales; family Aristaeellaceae; genus ZC3RG03. The sequence continues at coordinate 9,152 of PITV01000022.1, read as the reverse complement.
GTTGACATTTTTCTGAGTGTTCCCGTCTTCCGTATCACCGTTTCCTTTCGCTTTGCTACATATTCCTGAAGTACGGAAATATGGCTGCGCTGATCCGCTTATGAAAAAAGGAAACACAGTTTGCACCGCGCTTCCTTTTTGACGTAACTGTATGTATGGCTTTACGGTCATTTCCAGGTCAGATCGATCTTCCATCCGAATATATCGTAGATCTCCCACTTCACCCAGGCCAGCATCTCCCGGGCATGATACTTCGCCCAGTATTCCGGTTTGGTATAAGCGCTGGCACCGTACGCGTCGAATCCCAGATGCTTTGCGATGGCAACACTGCGGGGAACATGAAAATCGCTGGTAACGATCAGAGCGCTGTCCGTTCCGATCCCGGCTTCCCGGAGCAGATCACGGGCATGTGTGATATTCTCGAGCGTATCCTGCGATGTTGTATCCATTAAGATATCCGTTTCCGGCACTCCGTGTTCTGTCAGCCAGTCCCGCATTGCGGCCGCTTCCTCCACAGGCTCATCGATCCCTTTGCCGCCGCATACCACGATCTTCCGCGGCAGGGTGTTCCAGGCTTCCAGCGTTGTTTCCAGCCGGCACTGCAGATTGGGACTGATGCGCCCGTCGGGATACACCTGACTGCCCAGCGTGATGATCACGTTTCCCATGCTGTAATCCGCATTGCGGCGGTAGCACGACTCACTGATGCACAGGGCTGCCAGCCCTCAGCCCGCGATCACGACAGCGGCGATCACCAGGATCAGGATGACTTTCAGCAGTACATGTTTTTTCTTTTCGGGTTTATTATTGCTCACTTGTTCCTCCTGTTCAGTTCCGTTGACAGGTCCCTTTTCTTACATGTCGCCTCTCTCCCGCAGGCTGACACATTCATCCCCCACGATCAGATGATCATAGAGCCTGATATCCAGGGCACTCAGCGCCCGGGCGCAGTCAGCGGTGAAAGACAGATCCTCATCAGAAGGCTCCGTACCCCCGGAAGGATGATTATGAACCAGCACAACGCCTGTGGCGTTCCTGCGCATAGCCTCCGCCGCCACCTGACGGGAGGAGACCGAAATGCCGTTCACCGTGCCCTTTGCCAGCATGGCGTGAGAGATCACTTTCAGCTGCGCGTCAAGGGTGATCAGAAACAGTTTTTCTTCCCTTTCACCCGCCAGCAGGGAGGTGCAGTACTGTTTCAGTTTGCTCACCCTGTCCAGCATCGGGCGGTCCTTGACCTTTTCATTCTCATAGCGGCGCATCACAGGCACGATCATACCGATGAACGCAGCGCTCTTTTCTCCCATTCCGTCCACTTCCGCCAGCTCACGGGGATCGGCCTCAAGTACGGCATGGAGAGAACCGAAGCGGTCGATGAGCCTGTGCGCGATGGGGTTGGTATCCTGACGCGGAATGACATAGGTCAGAAGCAGTTCCAGCACCTCATGGTTCTGAAATCCGTCCAGCCCTTCCTTTTCAAACCGTTCCCGCAGCCGGGTACGGTGTCCGTCATGCTCTCCCATGATCCGCTCTCCTTCTGTATCGTGAAACAGCAGAGGCAGTTTTGTCTGCGTTACTGCTGTGCTTCCTCCAGTGCCAGTTCAGCGGCCTCCCAGTCGGCATAAGCCCGAGCCTGCTGCTGCTGAAGCTGCTCGTATTCCCCGGAAAGCCGCCGGATCCTGCCCGCGTCCGCCATGGCGGCGGGAGACGACATTTCCTCTTCCTTTTTCGACAGAAGCATTTCCACTTCCTGCACGTACTGTTCCGCCTTCTTCAGTTCATTCTTCAGCCGCCGCAGATTTTCCTCATCCTGACGCTTCTGCCGTTTGATCTTATCCTGCTGCGTACGGGTCATGCCCTCAAAGGCTTCATCCTCCGCGGATCTGAGCTGGCGCTGAAGCGTATCCTGATAATCATCCCAGTTGCCGTTGTACAGGGTGATACCGTCCTGCGAAAGCACCGCCACCCTTGTGGCGAAACGGTTGATGAAATAGCGGTCGTGGGAAACCGCGATGATCGTGCCCGAAAAGTCCTCCAGAGCATCCTCCAGCACCTCACGGCTGTCCATGTCCAGATGGTTGGTGGGTTCATCCAGCAGCAGGACATTGTCATGCTGCAGCATCAGTTCTGTGAGGGCCACACGGCCCTTCTCGCCGCCGGACAGGGTACTGATCTTCGCGAACACGTCCTCCCCGGTGAAGAGGAAAAGCCCCAGAGCCCCGCGCACCTGATACTGTTCCAGTTTGGGGAAACGGTCCCACACCTCATCCAGCACCGTTTTATCCTCATGCAGCCGTCGCTGATGCTGGTCATAATAACCCACATCGGTGTTGGCTCCCCACAGCACACTGCCACCATCCGCTGTTTCATGACCTGTCAGGATGTTCAGATGGGTGGCTTTCCCCACTCCGTTGGGACCCACCAGCGCCACCCGCTCTCCTGAACGGACGGGAAGATCCACGTTGCGGAACAGGCTTTGTCCGTCAAAGGATTTTGAAAGATTCCGGACCGTGAGCACATCATCCCCGGTGCGCCGCGAAGGCGAGAAAGAAAATCCGATCTGTTTATCCTCCCCGGGTCTCTCCAGCCGCTCAACCTTTTCAAGACGCTTTTCCTTGCTGCGGGCCGCGCGGATGGATTTTTCCCTGTTGAAGGATCTGTAACGCTCTATGATAGCCTCCTGCCGGGCGATCTCCTTCTGCTGCAGTTCCCATGCTTTCATACGGGCTTCAAAGCGCTCTGTGCGCTTCTCCATATACACATCATAGTTGCCCGTATACTGCTCGCTGCGCCCCAGCAGGATCTCAGTGATATCGGTGCATACCCGGTTCAGAAAGTAACGGTCATGGCTCACCACCAGCACCGTTCCCCTGTAGTCGGAAAGATATTTTTCCAGCCATGCGAGAGCAGAAAGATCAAGATGATTTGTAGGCTCGTCCAGCAGCAGCACATCAGGCTGCTGCAGCAGCAGTCTGCCCATGCACAGCCTTGTCAGTTCACCGCCGGAAAGCACTCCGGCATCTCTGTCCCAGGTATCTCTGGGAAAACCCAGTCCCAGCAGAACGCCCTGCACCCTGCTTTTCCACTCATAGCCGCCGGCTTCCTCAAAGCGGTGCTGCAGACGGTCGTAATCCTCGTAAAGCCGCTGCGCTTCCTCTCCCTCGGCATGCGCCATCCGCTGTTCCATGTCCCGCAGTTTTTCCTCCATGGCCGCCACGGGGCGGAACACATCCTCCATCTCCTTCAGCACGCTGTTTTTAGGCGCCACATGTCCCTGCTGCGCCAGATACCCGACACGGACGCCCTTCATGAAACTGATGACGCCGCCGTCCTCGTGTTCCTCACCGTTCAGGATGCGCAGAAGGGTGGTCTTTCCACAGCCGTTGACACCTACAAGACCCATGCGCATGCCCGTTTTCAGGGTAAAGGAAATATCCCTCAGCACTTCATTTCCGCCGAAGGATTTTGAAAGGTTCTGTACAGTCAGCAAGATCATACGATTCGATACCCCGGATCATGTGGAATGGCAATAAAAGGGCCTTTAACCGAAATAAGGGACTGACCATATCGTCAGCCCCCGATTTAACAATTTCCGGATACTATTCTCAGGCGATGATCAGATGGACCAGAGCCAGGATCACGAACAGACCAGCAGCGATCTTGGTGATCAGAGCCAGTTTTCCTTCCAGAGTGGAAGTCTGATTTTTGCTGAAGAAAGATTCACTGGAAGCGCCGGTGAGGGCACCCATACCATCATCATCACTGCTCTGCAGCAGAACGGAAACGATCAAAACGACTGCGATAACGACCATCGCGATTTCAATAGCAATCATGAAAAACAACCTCCTTACGAATTGCGCAGATGATATTGTAGCATAGGTTTTGCAAAATTACAAGGGTCATTTATTGCATTTTTGCCGGATATTTGCTAAAATACGGGTAAAGATCCATAAATCCACGGAAGGTTTCAAACAGAAAGCGAGGAAACAGAAATGGCAGCAAAGAAAGTTGGAACACTCATCAAAGAAGCGCGCACCGCCGCGGGCATGACCCAGGAAAAACTGGCGAAGGCCGCCGGCGTCACAGCCGCCGATATCAGCAAAGCGGAACGCGGCGAGGCCGACCTGACCAACGAGCAGCTGAAGAAGATCGCCAAGGCGACCGGCGTCACGCAGACCTCTCTTCTGAGCGCGCCAAAGAACACATCATCCAGGACAGCCGCGAAGAAAACGACCACAGCGACTGCTAAAAAGACCTCTGCCGGTACAGCAAAGAAAACAGCAGCGGCGAAAAAGACGACCGTAAAGAAAACAGCCACCACAGCGGCCAAGCCCGCGCAGACCTCCATGAAGGTGAGCGCCGCGGAAAAGAAACTGGTCGAGGCTTTCCGCACGGCATCCGGAGACGCGAAAAAAGCCGCGCTCTACCTGCTGAACGGTGAAAGTGAGAAACTCCTGGACAATATTATCCGCAACCACGCCTCCGGTTCTGACGGCGGCGGGCTGGGCGACTGGATCGACGGTCTTTTCAGCTGATGACAGATTCGTTGAGAACAGATATCAAAGTATATTTCGCCCCCATGGAAGGGCTGACGGACGCGGCCTTCCGGCGTGTTCATTATTCTCTTTTCCGCGATGCCGATGCCTATTATCTGCCCTTTATCAGCCCGACGCAGAACCTGGTGCTGAACGGGCGGGAAAAGCGGAATGTGCTGAAGGAATACAATGCAGGTGTTCCCTGCGTCCCGCAGATACTTACAAAGGATCCGGAGCATTTTCTCTGGGCGGCTGATCTTCTGGCGGATCAGGGATTCACCGAGATCAATCTGAACGCGGGCTGTCCCTCCGCCACCGTCACCGCCAAGGGAAAGGGCGCGGGGCTGCTGAAAAACACGGAGGATCTGCGCCGGCTGCTGGACAGGATCTGCACCGCGTCCCCGTTGCCTGTATCCGTCAAAACGAGGATCGGATTTGAAAGCGCTGATGAGTGGGAGGCTCTCCTTCCCATCTATGCGGACTATCCTCTGAAACGGCTCATCGTTCACCCGCGATCCTGCCGTGAGAATTATGATCCCTTCAGGCTGCACAGAGAGTGCTTTATCCGTGCCGCCGGAGCATACAAGGGAGAACTGATCTATAACGGCGATGTCTTTTCCGCGGAGGATGCGCAGCAACTGCAGAGCGGGGTTCCCTGTCTGTCCGGCGTCATGTGCGGAAGAGGCTGGGTGGCAGACCCGGCGCTGGGGCGTGAGATCATAGGCGGTGCTCCGCTGAATAAAGAAGAAGTCATCCTTTTCCACGACACTCTCGCAGAGGAATGGCAGCGCATCTATCAGGGTGATATCGTCTTTATGAAACTGCGGGTGGTAATGAAACATCTGGCCTGCTGTTTCGAAAACATCCGCAAAAATGAAAAGAAGATCCGCAAGACCCGGGATCTGAAGGAACTGCTGCAGACAGACAGGCAGATATTCAACACCTGCGATCTGCGAAAGGACGCCGCGTTCATCCCCGATGAGATTCTGAAGGAGCAGGACGCGACCCATATCTGAAAACACAATTGTCAATATCTCACGAAAGGAAGGCTGGAACCATGAACGGAAAATACTTCATTGATGAAAACAGAACTTTAGGCAGCATACTGGAAGATCCTATCATCGCGAAGATCGCCCCTGACGCCATCAAGGACTACGGCATCGAGAAGCAGGAAATGTACGGGAAGACCCTGAAGCAGCTGCATGAGGAACACTTTGGCGGCAACATCATAAGGGGCTTTCAGCGGCTGTTTGACAATGCCCTGCAGGGCAAGTATTACATTCCGGTCTACACGGATGAAGAAATTGCCGCCGATCCCACCCGCAAGGGCGTGAATCTGGTGTATTTCCCCGCGGACGACAAGGAAAAGCAGAAAGAGAAGCCCTTCATCCTGCTTGTGCCCGGCGGCGGGTTTGTAAATGTATGGAATCTGACCGAAGGCTGGCCTGTGGCGGATCATTTCAACAAACTGGGCTACGCTGTGTTCATCCTCACCTACAGGGTAGGCGAAATGCCCGATCTTGCCACCCGTGAAATGGAGGACTTCGCGTATGCCCTCCGGCTGATCAAAGCGGGCGAAGAAGGTTTCGGCGTCAACGGCGATGCCTATATCCCCTGCGGTTTCTCCGCGGGCGGCTTCCTGGTGTGCTCCTGGTGCACCAAAAAACACGGCTACGGGCTGCACGGTCTGCCCAAGCCGCAGGCTGTCTTCCCCGTATATCCGCTGGTAGCACCGTCTCTGGTCGATGATGACGATGATGATGACGATGAGATTGACTTTCTCGGCATCCTGCTGGGTGATGATAAGAAGGGCTGGGAAACGCCCGAGTACGCCGCTGATTTCCCGCCCACCTTCCTTTTCCTGGCTGCGGATGACACACTGGTATCCCCCCGCAACAGCACGCTTCTGAAAGAAGCACTTGAAAAGGCCGGTGTTCCCGTCCGGATGGAAATGGGGCCGAACGGCGGCCACGGTTTCGCCGAAGCCGAGGGCATGTGCATGGAGGGCTGGTGCGAACGGGCCATAGAGAACTTTGAAAAGACTGTTCCGCGCAACTGAAAACGGCAGTATAAATGCCGTGAACGATCAAAAAGGAGGACCGGTATGCCGCACCTTTCCATCACCTGGCGCAGTGAGTGTCTCATGCGCGACACCCGCGCCGAAATGTATCTGCCCGAAGGAATGAAGAACACCAGAGAGGGAATGCGCACCCTCATCCTGCTGCACGGATATACCGGCAGTGCCGGTAACTGGGTGAATGAGGAACTGGTCAATAAATACAATTTTGCCATCATCTGTCCCAACGGCGAAAACGGTTTCTGGCTGAACGGCCTGTGCACCGGCCACCGCTTTCAGGATATGCTGGGCGGGGAACTGATCTCCTTCCTGCGCGCCACCTTCGGGCTGGCCATGAGGAAGGAAGACACGTTCATCATGGGGATGTCCATGGGCGGATTCGGCGCTCTGCACACCGCTTTAGCCTATCCCGATAAGATCGGCACAGCCGCGTGCCTTTCCTCCGCGCTCATCTGGTATGATATCGCGCACATGGCGCCCGGCACGGACAACGGCATCGCCAATTATGAGTATTACAGGGAGTGTTTCGGTGATCTGGACGCGCTGGACACCTCCTTCAACAATCCGGAGGTGCAGATCAGGGATCTGCTGCAGAAGGGCACCCCCCTGCCCCGGCTGTATCTGTGCTGCGGTACGGAGGATTTTCTCATCGAGCCGAACCGCCGGTTCATCCGCTTCCTGCAGGAGAACAAAGTGGAACATTCCTACTTTGAGGGCACAGGCATACATGACATGGTCTACTGGAACAACGCAGTGGAAAAGCTGGTGCCGGAAATGTTCGGCACGAACGGCTGATACTGCCCGACGCTCAACCGGATAACGGAATAAAAAAAGGAACGGACGCATTTGCGGGCCGCTCCTTTTTTATATACACCCTGCCGGTGTTTCAGGATCAGTCTTTTCTGATCATGTCGTATATCACAGCAATATCCTGACAGGCAAAAGTGGGTTTCACATCACTCTTTTCCAGATCCTCCCGGGTGGTTTCTCCGCTGAACACCAGCACTGTGGTGATGCCGGCATTCACACCGCAGGCGATATCTGTATAAATGCGGTCACCGATGAGAACGGCGTCCTCCATCTTCATACCCGCCTTTTCGATGGCCAGCCAGGCCATATCCGGCTTGGGCTTGCCGATAAAGAAGGGACGGCGTCCGGTAGCCCTGAACAGCATTTCGGCAAAGGAGCCGCAATCCGGGGCATAGCCGTAGGAGGTGGGACATACCCAGTCGGGATTGGTGGCCAGATACTCCACTCCCCGGCCCAGCAGGATGCAGGCATCCTCCAGTTTGCGGTAGTTGAGTTCGGTATCATAGCCCATCAGCAGGCAGTCGATATCATCCTCCAGCACATCCGTTACAGGGAAACCCTCCTTCTTCAGCTGGGCCCGGAAGGAGGCGGTGCCCAGCGCATAGATCTTCTTCCCCTTGTAATTGCCTCTCAGGTACACACATGCGGCATCTGTAGAAGTGAAAAAATCCTCCGGCACGGCACTGACGCCAATGCGGTTCATCTTGTCAACATACTTATCCACGCTCTTGGAGGAATTGTTCGTAATATATAGGTAGTTTCCCCCGTTCTTCCTCACCGTCTGCAGAAAATCCAGACAGTGCGGGAACAGATCATTATCCAGATACAGCGTTCCGTCCATATCCAGCAGGTACAGTTTCTTTTCGCGCAGGGTATCGCGCATCCTCATCTCTTCAGCGTTCACAGCATGTCTCCTGTTTTGAAATATCGGTTCCGCCGGCGGTGCCGGCCCAGTACCTATTATATTCAAGGCACCGCAAAAAGCAAGGTATACAATCACGCCGCAAAATTCTTTCTTTTTCAGGGCATATTTTCCCCGTCCGCGGCGCAGTTTTGCTTGACAAAAACAGAAAAAAAACATATAATCTGCAAAGGAAAAACGCACTCTGCCTCATACGGAAGATGTGCCGCGATCCCGTTGCATAATAAGCGGGTCTTTACCCGTCCTGCGAAAGAAGGAACTGTTCCATGTATGATGTAGCGATCATCGGCTGCGGTGTCATCGGCGCTGCCGCCGCCTTCGAGATCAGCAAGTATCAGGCGAAGCTGCTGATCCTGGAAAAGGAGAACGATGTGGCCATGGGCGCCACCCGCGCCAACAGCGCCATCATCCACGCCGGCTACGATCCCAAGCCCGGCACCCTGATGGCGGAACTGAATGTGAAGGGCAACGCTGCTGCTGAGAAACTGTGTGAAGACCTGAGCGTGCCTTTCGAGCGCATCGGCAGCCTGGTGCTGGCTTTCTCCGATGAGGAGATGGAGACTGTGAAGGCGCTGTACGAACGGGGCGTGAAGAACGGTGTGCCCGGCGTGAAAGTGCTGGATCATGATGAAGTAAAGGCCATGGAGCCCCTGGTGAGCGATGAAGTGAAGGGCGCGCTGTACGCTCCCTCCGCCGGCATCATCAATCCCTGGGATTACTGTCTGGCCTTCGCCGAGACCGCTGTGGTCAACGGCGCCGAACTGAAACTGAACGCCAAGGTGACCGGCATTGAGGCAAAGGACGGATA
>PITV01000227.1 GCA_017577285.1 Clostridiales bacterium | reverse complement strand
TCACCCAGCACAGCAGGCTCGCCAGCGTATACACCACCGGCCTGATCTTTTCACCCAGAAGGATCCTGTAGATGCGCCAGGAATCCCTGATGGGATGGAAGTGAGTGGATTTGTTCTCCTCCAGATAGATGGTGTCGATGGGCACGACGGGCATGTCGATCTTTTCCCTGCTGCAGCGGATCAGCACGTTCATTTCGTATTCGAAACGGTTGCCTTCCACCTTCAGCATGAGGGGCGCCAGCTCCCGGGTGAAGGCCCGCAGGCCCGTCTGCGTATCAGGCAGATATGTGCCGTACAGCAGCTTGAACACAGCCGAGGTGGTGCGGTTGCCGAAACGGCTCTTGGCGGGAATGTTTTTGTTGGCGCTCGTGAAATCACGGCTGCCCAGCCACAGTTTCCGGCTGCCGTCCATGGCAGCCGCCATCTTCAGCGTATCCGCGGGGGTGTGCTGTCCGTCGGAATCGGCGGTGATCAGCCCTTCAAAGTCTGTATGTTCAATGAAGTATTCCGTGCCGGTGCGAAGGGCGTATCCCTTGCCCTGATTCACTTCGTATCCCAGCACGGTGCAGCGCTCCATGGCGCGGATCTCATCAAAGAAATGGTCATACTCCCGGGCGCTTCCGTCGTTCACCACGATGATCCCGCCGAAATTGCTTTCCAGCAGCGCCTTCACATATTCAGGCAGCCGCATGTCGGGGGACAGGGAAGGGATCAGTATACAGCATTCTTCAGGTCTCACGGTCATACCTCACTTTATATCCGCTCAGGACAGCGTATCCAGATAATCCGTCATCAGGGGGCGCAGATCCATGCCGGCAAACTCATTCAGCAGCGTTTCAAAATCGTCTCTCGAGGCGGTGCGAAAAGCGAAAACCTCGCAGTAGCGCCTCAGAAACGCGTCGATCCTGCCGCCGGTCATCAGATCCGCCGCCAGCAGAGCCGCACACCCTCTATCATACACCACAGAGGTATAATCCGTCAAATAGGTAAAATATTCGATCGGGCTTCCCGGCGTGACGGGGGAGGAGATATTTTCCTGCAGGGAAGCATCCACCCGCTCTTCGATCACGCGCTGTCTCCGGTCCTCACCGTGCTGATCGCGCATATAGGAAAGCATGGCGTATTCGCTGAGGGCTTCATCCTGCCAGGGATGGGTGTAGCTGTCCGTTCCCGCCAGCACGGAGAACCACTGCTGCGCCACCTGCCGGGCCACCGTGATCTCCAGCGTTTCCTCCCGGAAATATGAATTGCCGCTCAGCATGATCAGACCGGGATATGCCATGCCCTCAAAGGGCAGATCGCACCGCGCCAGAGTGAGGGCTGTGTACGGATAGGGCCCGTAGAGCTTTTCATAGGTCTCCAGCGCGTCCGCGGCGAGATCCAGCGCCGTTTCAGCGGCCTTTTTATCTGCTTTTCCCGCGGCGCTGATCACACGGATGCCGTTCACATCCTTTTCCTCTGTCACGAGTCCTTTTCCGGCGATCAGCGCGATATCCCGCGCCGCCGGCATCGTTCCGGTCCACACATTTCCGTTTCGCGTCATGGGAGCGGAGCAGAGCAGGGTGTATTCCTCCGGCAGCGTCACCTTCACCGTAAAGTTCGCGCATTCGCTCCGGAAGGGATCGCCCACGGGATAGTATTCATCCCGCACCCAGTCCCCGTTTTCCCGCACGGCGATCAGGGGGATGATATTGCCCAGCTGCCATATATCGCCGCACCGCCCGTAGCGGTAGGCGCATTCCGGCACGGTGAGAGAGACGCGCAGAAGCACCTTCACAGACTGCTGCGGTGCGATCGCCCCGCAGGCGATGCTCAGAACGGTGCATGCATCATCCTCAAAATGATTTCCGGCGATCCTGCCGTCCACCCATGTGCCGTCCACGCGGATGCCGCCCGCGGAGAACGCGGCGCCGTAGGTATCGCCGTATACCTCCTCAATGGCGGCAGGGCTCGTTTCCTCCCGGGAGAAGGCGCCGGGCCAGGTGCGGAGAATGATTTCATCCAGCGTTTCTCCCGTGCGGTTCGTGAATGTGATCTCTTCCGTTAAGGCAACGGTCCCGTCACCGGGCCGGATGATGAGATCCAGATCATAGGAGTCAAGACCTTCCGCCGCTTCATTCAGCCGTTCCGTTCTGGCTTCCGCCATACGCTTTCTCTCCGCGCGGCCTGAAATATGCAGGACGCCCGTCACGATCAGTGCGATGCACAGGACGGCCGCGAGGCAAAGGATGACCTTTCCGTATTTTGTTTTGATGATATCCCGGATCCTCTTCATTCCCCGGCCCTTTCTGCCTGCCGGCGTGTTTTCTGTGTTTCTTGCTTGCTTGCGTGCGTGCCGTGCCTGCCTGCGGCGGCGCGGATGTCCTTCACTATCAATAACGGTGCGGAAGGCTCGTTTCTTCCCTCCCGGCGCCGCTGTTTGCCTTAATTATACTATTATTGTACTGATTTGGCTATTGAGAATGCACCGTGACTGGCATATAATGCAGAAGTGATTTTATCGGGAGGGACGTATGCTGAAAGCACTTCACATCGACGGAAAGCCCATGTTTTCCGGCAGGGACCTGGTGAAGCTGATCATTCCGCTGGTGATCGAGCAGTTTCTGGCGGTCCTGGTCGGCATGGCGGATACCGTGATGGTGTCCGGCGTCAGCGCGTATGCCACATCAGCCGTATCCTCCGTTGACACCATCAATAATCTGCTGATCAATCTGTTTTCCGCCATGGGCGCGGGCGGCGCTGTGGTGGCAGCCCAGTATCTGGGCCATCATGAGGTGGAAAACGCCTGCAGCGCGGCCAAGCAGCTGCTGATCTCCTCTCTGGCGGTATCCGGCGGCATCGCGCTCATCAGCATCATCGGCAACAGCCTGATCATTGAGACATGCTATGGCTCTCTGAACGAAGAGACCAAGGAGATGTGCAAGACCTACTTCCTCCTGTCCGCCCTTTCCTATCCCTTTCTGGGCATCTACAACGGCGGGGTGGGCGTGCTGCGCTCCCAGGGGGACAGCCGCTCCTCCATGATCTCATCCACCATCATGAATCTAGTGAACATCGGCGGAAACGCCCTGCTGATCGGCCCTCTGAAGATGGGCGTGGCGGGCGCCGGACTGGCGTCCCTGGTCTCCCGTGCCCTGTGCGCCGTGATCATCTTCCGCATCCTGTGCAGGAAAAAGCTGAAGATCCACCTCATCGAGCCCTTCAGGCCTGAATGGGACGGGCGCATGATCCGCCGCATCCTTTCCATCGGCCTGCCCAGCGGGGCGGAAAACAGCCTGTTCCAGGTGGGCAAGGTCATCATCATGGTGATCATCACCCGCCTGCCTGCTCACCTCATCGCGGCGAACGCGGCTGTCAGCAGCGTCAGCGGCTTTCCCAATATCCCCGGCGCCGCTGTGGGTCTGGCATCCATCGCGGTCATCGGCCAGTGCGTGGGTGCCGGTGATGAAAAGCAGGCGCGCGCCTACGGCTGGCGGCTGCTGCTGATCATGTACGCTGCCGTCCTGCCTCTCAATTTCATCATTTTCACTTTCGCTCCCGTTTTCCTCAGCTTCTTCGGGCTGGAGCGCACGCCCGGCGCCTATGAGGCGGCGCTGCAGATCCAGCATATCTACTGCCTGCTGAGCCTGATCTGCTGGGTGCCCTCCTTCGGCCTTCCCAACATCCTCAGGGCGGCAGGCGATGCCAGGTACACCATGAC
>PITV01000226.1 GCA_017577285.1 Clostridiales bacterium | reverse complement strand
CGCTGTCACCGCTGGTGTACACGATGGGGAAGCCTGTCCGCATGTGCTCCTCGCCCAGTTCATCCAGGATGGTCGTTCCGCTGGCGGGCTTGTTGCCCAGGATCTTTGTGCCGATGGCCTTCTCGAAACGGCGGATCACATCCTCCGGGAAACCGTCGGGGTACAGGGGGAAGGGGCGTTCACTGATGAGGCCTGCCATTTCCCAGTGGCCTGTGGTGGTATCCTTACCCATGCTCCTCTCCGCGCAGCGCCCCGCCGCGCCGGCGGCATTCCTGTCTCCCGCCATGCCGATGCCGGGTACATAGCCCAGCCCCATTCTGCGCATGTTGGGCACTTTCAGCCCGATCAGTTCATGTATATGTCCCAGTGTATTGGCGTGTGCGTCATTGAATGCGGACGCGTCCGGGAGCGCTCCGGCTCCGACACTGTCCAGTACGATCAGGATCGCGCGTTTCATGTGTTGTATCCTCCGTGAAAATATTGTTTTGCGTTTTTTCGCATTTTAATCAAAAAAGCAGATGATATTGTGCTTCTTTTGTTCTTTTATTATACAAAAAAGATCACCGCCTGTCAATTGAATTGCACAGGCGTTGAAAACACATGTGTTTCGTGGTATGCTTATCATGTCATGACCGCGCGGACGGTCGTTCAGGAGAGAAAAAGAATGGACATGCTTTTGAATTTTCTTTTTGTTGCCCTGCTCGGGGCGGGCAGTGTGTTCAGCGCCCTGATAAGGGCACTGGCTCTTCCCGGTCTGTGGATGATCTTCGTCAAATGCGGTGAACCGGGCTGGCATGCCCTTGTCCCCGTATGGAGAAGATACTGTCTGGCAAAGTGCGCGCGCCGTGAAACGGAAGGCAAAGCGCTGCTTGTGATGGATATCATCAATATCCTTCTGGCAGGATCGCTGATCTTTCTGCCGGAGGAATCGGCGGGATCGAGCCTGTGCGCAACGTTTTCCCTGATCCTTGAGATCATCATCATCATTTATGAGGCGCGTCTTTACAACGGCGTGTGCGAGCTTTTCGGAAAGAAAAAGAGCTGGACACTGCTGTGGATCCTGTTCATGTGCATTCCGGCGCTCCGCTGGGGTTTCTCAAAGAAGTATATGCCCCTGAAGCAGGAAGAAGCGGAAATGCAGGGCTCTCTGGGCGCCTTTGCCGAGGGACGGACAGCCGGCAGCGGAAGCCCGCTTTCGGTTAGTATTGAAAAACGCGTGGCGGGGGGCCTGATCAACAGGAAAGTGCTGCTCCGGGATATCCGTATGCAGATTGAACCCGGCAGCATGGTGCTGCTGCTGGGCGGTTCCGGTGCGGGAAAGACCACCCTGCTCAATGCTGTCACCGGCTATGAAAAAGCGGATGCCGAGGTGCTGCTGGGCGGCGGGAATGTGTACAAAGACTACAGAAAAATGATGTATGATATCGGTTTTGTCCCCCAGGGAGATCTGATGCGGGGAACCGATACAGTGAGAAACACCCTTTCCGATGCGGCGGCACTGCGGATGGCGAAGAACTGCACAAAGGCGGAGCGCAGGGCGCGGGTGGATGAGGTGATGAAGGTGTTCGGACTTCTTCCCGTTCAGTCCTCTCTTGTGGAAAAACTTTCCGGCGGTCAGCGCAAGCGGCTGTCCATTGCCATGGAATTCCTTTCCGATCCCTCTCTGTTCATTCTGGATGAGCCGGATTCGGGCCTGGACGGCGTGATGGCCCGGGAACTGATGCAGCAGCTGCGCGCTATCGCCGATCAGGGGAAGATCGTGATCGTCATCACCCATACGCCCGACCGTGTCATCGATCTGTTCGATGATGTGATCGTGCTTGCCAAGGATTCGCAACGCACCGGGCGGCTGGCGTATTACGGCCCTGTCGGTGAAGCAAAGGAATTCTTCGGCAGAGATACCATGGAAAAGATCGTGCGCAGTATCAACCGCACTGAAGAGGGCGGCGAGGGACGTGCGGATGAGTTCATCGAACGGTTCGCGGAGGTGCGTTATGTCTGAAGCGGTAAAGAAAGTGCATCGCGGACGCGTTCTGCAGATGCCCGTTTATCTGGGAAAGCAGCTGCGCGGTTTCATTTATCAGAATGACTGGAAGGTGCTGCCCATGGCGGCAGTCATCGCCGCTCTTGTATCCATGGTGGTCAGGGGAAGCTTCTTTGTGTCCATGGAAGGTACTCTGAAGGGAGCGTTCGCCCTTACCTTTGTGGCGATCTGGAACGGCTGCTTCAATTCCATTCAGGTCATCTGCCGGGAGAGAGGCATCCTCAAGCGGGAGCACCGCTCCGGACTGCATATCAGCGCCTATGTTCTCTCCCATATGGTCTACCAGGCACTGCTCTGCCTGGCGCAGACGGTGCTCACCCTGTATGTCAGCAGGCTGTGCGGCGTCCGGTTCGATCTGGGCAGGCCTCTGTTTACCAGCTGGACCATCGTTGATATCGGCATCACCGTGTTTCTGATCACTTATGCCTCGGATATGATGTCGCTGTTCATTTCCTCTATGGTGCATACGACCACGGCGGCCATGACTGTTATGCCCTTCATCCTTATTTTCCAGCTGGTGTTTGCCGGCGGCTTCTTCGCCCTGCCCGGATGGGCCTCGAACATTTCCAAACTGACCGTATCGAGCTACGGGCTGAAGTGCATCTCCGCCCAGGCGGATTACAACAGCCTGCCCTCTACTGTGGGCTGGACATCTGTGGAAAAAATGGAGAATGAAAGGATCACCTTCTCCGTCACTGTCGGAGATGCCGTCGGAATGCTGACAGATGAGAGCAATCCGGTGGGGAAAACGCTGGGCGGCATCGAGATAGCGGGCGGCATAACGATAAGCGATGCCGCGCAGATGAGCATTGTCACCGGGCTGGTGGATCCGGATAAGACGGTCGAGGCGGGAACCAGTATCGGTGAGATCATCGATCTTGTCGGAAGAGAACGGGTGAAGGATCTGGTGATGACCCGGACGGCCATCAGCAACCCGGCCTACGAGTATTCGCGTGATAATATCACCGGCTGCTGGCGCAGTCTGTGCATCTTTATCCTGCTTTTTGCGCTGCTGAGCATGATATCGCTGAAACGCATCGACCGGGACCGCAGGTAGGATGCGCGTACAGCATAAATGAATAGAAAAGAAGCCTTCCGCCGGTAGCTGAATGAGCGGAAGGCTTCTCTTTTAATGTGGATTTATTCTTTCTCTGCTGCGGGAAGAGGCGCTTTACCGAAAACGCCGCACAGATCTGCCACGTACTTCGCCACGCGGGTCAGCATCTTTCTGCCTTCCTCCGGCGTGGCCTTGAAAGGCTCATCGTTTTCGATACCGTGGGCCAGCCAGCCGTTATCTGTAAAGGAACGGACGGGACGGGGAACGGTCACGGTTCCGCCGTCAAAGGAGACCGCGGTCCAGGAAGCGTAAGGCAGTTCGTCACCCAGATCGTTCTGGGTGCTTTCGCCTGTGTACAGATGTTCCTTTTTGATCAGATCCTCATCCCAGGCCATCACGCCCCGGGCTTCCTCTGCGCCGCCGTGTCCGCCGCGCCAGGCTTCATTCAGCTGTCCCGCCAGGATCCACCAGTCCACCCGGCACAGGAGGCAGCCCTTTTCATACAGTTTCATTCCGGTGCATTCGATGGATTTGCAGTTGCCTCCGTGACCGTTCAGGATGATAAAACGCCTGAAACCGTGCCCCTGCAGCTGCAAACAGA
>PITV01000225.1 GCA_017577285.1 Clostridiales bacterium | reverse complement strand
GACCAAGGAAGGTCTCGTGGGTGCATTCAACCGTGTGTATTTCCCGATCACCACCGCGATCGATACCTTTCTTTCCGATGTGTACGAGCCGACGGAAAAAGAGAACCGTTACCATTTCAAAGCCTCCGGCAGTATGGCAGGCGTGGAAATTATCGATGGCGGCAAGTTTGCTTACAGTCACCATGCAAAGGACCCTGCCTACCTTACGCTGTGCAATGCCTTTGATCTGGTAAGGATCCACATTTTCGGTAATGACGATGAGAAACAGTCCTTCCGGGATATGTGCGAGTTCGCCGGTCAGGACGAGCAGGTGAAGATCCTGCTTCTGAAGGAGCGCCAGGAACAGGCAGCGGCGGAGTTTACTCCGTGCCCCGATGGTGTCGATACCGAATGGCAAAAGAAGCTGAAGTACATGCCCCGGTCCGGTCAGTTGGAAAACTCCCTGCATAACCTGACCCTGATCCTGCAGAACGATGAATACCTCAAAAACATCGTGTTCAATCAGCTGGCTGACGGGATGGAGATCAAGGGCGAAGTGCCGTGGAAACACCCGGCGCGGTTCTGGCGGGATGCAGATGACGCACAGCTGGTCTGCTATATCGACAGCCATTATGGGACTTTCTCCGCCGGGAACTATCAGACGGCGGTGGCCAAGGTAACGGATGACCGCAGCTATCATCCTATCAAAGAATACTTCGACGCCTTGCCCGAATGGGACGGGATCGACCGTGTGGACACACTGCTCATCGATTATTTAGGAGCCGAGGATAACGCCTATGTGCGGGCCATTACGCGAAAAACGCTGTGCGCTGCCTATATGCGGGTGTACCTGCCCGGTATCAAGTTTGACTGTATGCCGGTGCTGTGCGGCGGTCAAGGCATCGGTAAATCTACCTTCATTGCCAAGCTTGGCAGGGACTGGTTTTCCGACAGTCTGAATCTTTCCGACATGAATGACAAAACGGCAGCCGAAAAGCTGCAGGGCTACTGGATAATTGAGATCGGCGAGCTCGCGGGCATGAAAAAGGCGGACTTGGATAAGGTGAAAGCCTTTATTTCCCGCCAGGATGATAAGTACCGTGCCAGTTTCGGCCGTCGCGTGACACCGCATCCGAGGCAGTGTGTGTTCTTCGGCACCACCAATAATGAAAATGGATATCTCCGGGATATTACCGGGAATCGCCGGTATTGGAATGTGCGGGTCACCGGCAACGGGCCGCATAAGCCCTGGGAGATGACGGAAGATGTGGTCGCACAGATCTGGGCAGAGACAGCCGTTCTGGCGAAGGCCGGTGAAACCCTGTATCTGCCGCCGGAACTGGAAGACTACGCCCGGATGGAACAGCGCTCTGCTATGGAACGCGATGACCGTGAAGGCATGGTGGAAGATTACCTGGATATGCCGCTGCCGGAAGCCTGGGACGATTTTGATATCGGAGCCCGCCGGGAATACCTGTATTACAAGGACGACAAGACCCGCGAGAAGGCTGTGAATAAGCGGACCGAGGTGTGCAACATCGAGATCTGGTGCGAGTGTTTCGGCAAACAGAAGGAAGACATGAAGCCCGCCGACAGCTATGCAATATCGGCCATCATGATGCGTCTTCCCGATTGGGACCGTACCGATATCCGCAAGCGCCTGCGGCATTACGGGCTTCAGCGCATTTACAAGCGTAAGCCCGGAGGCAAGCCGAAATAAGTGTCCGTGTGACAACTCCTGTGACAACCGTGAAAAAGTTGTCACTTGTCACAGGAGGTTGTCACACCGTGAACCCCGGAAAACCGGGCCTTTGTGGGCTCTGTGACGGACATGACAACTTTTTCTATATGGAATGAAATCATAAAAAACAAGGAGTATTGCACACCCGTATACACATATTCGCGCGTAAAGGAAAAAATGAGCGAGTTGTCAACGGTGTGCTGCCAGAAGGAGTGATCGGAATGTTGACCTTTTATGAATGGATGTACGAGTTCCACCGCAAGGATGATTCTCCCGTCGGAGATCTGGCGCGGGATATGGTACTGGACCGTAACGGATTTGTGAAATCGACAAGCTACAGCAAAAACAAGAAATACCTGTATTCCCAGATGCCCTGTGAAGGATGCAAGAAGGCATTCCTGCAGGCATGGAGCCAGTATGAATTCTACAAAAAGCATGTGCGGAGACTGCCGGGATGAGAGAAAAGAATGTAGAGCAAAAACTTGCCCAAAGAGTGAAACAGCTGGGCGGTATCGCTCTGAAGTTTGTTTCCCCCGGTGTAGATGGCGTGCCGGACAGACTGGTGCTGCTTCCGAAAAAGCACATCGCGTTTATCGAGGTGAAAGCACCCGGGCAGAAGATGCGGCCTTTACAGCTGAAAAGACAGCAGCAGCTGGAAGCACTGGGATTCAAGGTGTACTGCGTTGACAATCCTGAGCAAATCGGAGGTGTATTGGATGAAATACAAGCCACATGATTATCAAGCCTATGCCACCAGCTTTATTTTAGAGCACCCAGTGGCGGCCATTTTCCTGGAATGCGGTCTGGGTAAAACGGTGATAACCCTGACTGCCATCCTGCAACTGTGCCTGGACCGATTTGAGATCCGGCGCGTACTGATCATCGCCCCGCTGCGTGTGGCACAGAGCAGCTGGCCGGACGAGATCCGGAAATGGGATCACCTAAAAAATCTCACCTATGCGGTAGCAGTTGGAAGCGCCGAAGAAAGAAAAGCGGCGCTCCGGGAACAGGCACTCATTACCGTTATCAACCGGGAAAATGTACAGTGGCTGCTGGAAGACAGCGGCGTTCCTTTCGACTGGGATATGGTTGTGATCGACGAACTGTCTTCATTCAAAAGCTGGCAGGCAAAACGGTTCCGGAGCCTTTTGAAAGCCCGACCCGAAATAAAACGGATCGTCGGTCTTACAGGTACACCGAGCAGCAATGGCCTGATGGACCTGTGGGCGGAGTTCCGTGTGCTGGATATGGGAAAGCGGCTCGGCAAGTTCATCACCCATTATCGGGATGAGTTCTTCACCCCGGACAAGCGGAATGCCCAGGTCATTTTCTCCTATAAGCCGAAGCCCGGCGCAGAGGAAGAGATTTACCGCAGGATCGGAGACATCACCATCAGCATGAAAAGCACAGATTACCTGAAAATGCCGGAATGTGTAATGAACGAGGTGTGCGTGGACCTTTCAGAAAAGGAACGCGGAATGTATGACCAGTTGAAAAAAGAGATGGTACTGAGCCTGAAGGATGAGGAGATCGACGCTTTGAATGCAGCATCCCTGTCAAACAAACTGTGCCAGATGGCAAATGGCGCGATCTACGGCGAGGATACCGGTGAAGAACGGTGTGTGCATCACATCCATGACAGAAAGCTGGACGCGCTGGAGGATCTGATCGAGGCTGCAAACGGCAAGCCTGTGCTGGTAGCCTACTGGTTCAAGCATGACCTGGCCCGTATTCAGAAACGCTTCACTGTTCGGGAGATCAAGACCCCTGATGACATCCGCGCATGGAATGAAGGCAGAATACCGGTGGCGGTCATACACCCCGCTTCTGCCGGACATGGGCTGAACCTGCAATCCGGTGGCAGCACGCTTATCTGGTTCGGACTGACATGGAGCCTGGAACTGTACCAGCAGACAAATGCCCGTCTGTGGCGGCAAGGCCAGACTGCGGAAACGGTGATCATCCACCACATTATTACCCGGAACACGATTGACGAACAGATCATGGCTGCCCTGAATCGAAAGGATAAAACACAAGCCGCCC
>PITV01000224.1 GCA_017577285.1 Clostridiales bacterium | reverse complement strand
CGCCTACACCGCCTCCATCGCCGCCGTGTGCAGCGATCTGTTCGTGATGCCGGAGGACCCCGCGGGCAGGATCATCCTTTCGGTGCACGCCTACACCCCCTACGATTTCGCGCTGGCGGATGGCGGCAGACGGAATTTCGACCCCAATAACGTGTCCAATTCCACCGAGATCGGCTCCTTTATGAACACCCTGTACGACCGTTTCGTAAAAAACGGCATCCCCGTGGTCATCGGAGAGTACGGCGCCCGGGACAAGAAGGGCAACACCCAGGACAGGGTCAATTTCGCGGTGTACTATACCGCCTCGGCCCATGTGCGGGGCATCGCCTGCTGCTGGTGGGATAACAACGCGCATAAGGGGAGCGGCGAGCTTTTCGGCATCCTGGACCGTTCAAGATGCGTGTGGTCCTGTCCGGAGATCAAAGACGCCATCATCGCGGGCTCTGTTTACGGGGACTGACCGGGATCCTGTTCAAAAAAGCAACTTTCCGGCACCGTAACCGCTCATTATTTGCAATAACCTGAAAAGCCGTATCTGCCGCGGAGGAACTGTGATATACTGCTTCCGAAGACATCCGCGCATGAACGGCGGAATACCGTCAGCGGAGGCATACTCATGAATATGAAACGGAGCCTCCTGTGCGCGGCGCTGTGCCTGATGCTGATGACAGCGGCAGGGGCGTGCGCCCTCACGGGAGAAAAGGAGACCGGAACGATGGAATACACAAGACCGCTCAATGACAGGGCGAAGGCCGTGCTGAAGCTTTACATGACGGGCTGCGGCAACCCCCTGGTGACCAATTATTTCTGCGCCGATCCCACCGCCGTCGAATATGAGGGGCGGCTGTATGTGTACGCCACCGCGGATCAGATGCAGTATGACGTGAAGGGCGATCAGGAGAACACCTACGAGTGCATCCGCGGCCTCGTGACGCTTTCCACGGAGGATATGGTGAACTGGCGCTATGAGGGCGTGATCGATGTGAAGAGCATCGCGAAGTGGGCGTTCGCCGGCTGGGCGCCCTCCGTCACCTCCCGGGTGGAGGAGGACGGAAAGACCCATTTCTACCTCTACTTCGCCAACAGCGGCGCGGGTGTGGGCGTACTGACCGCCACCTCCCCCACCGGTCCCTGGACCGATCCCATCGGAAAGCCGCTGATCTGCGCCTCCACGGAAGGCCTGGGCGAATGCTGCTGGATCTTCGATCCCGGCGTGTGCATCGATGATGAAGGAACGGGCTGGCTCTCCTTCGGCGGCGGCAATCCTCATAAGGATACCACTCCGGCGCTTTCCGGCAATGCCCGCATCGTGCGGCTGGGAAAGGACATGGTCTCTCTGAACAGCGAGATCGTGGTGATGGACGCCCCCTACCACTTCGAGGCCAATGAACTGAATTTCATCGACGGCACCTTCGTGTACACCTACTGCTCCAACTGGGCCGCCCGGGATGACTGGGACAGCGAAAAGTGGGGAAAAACGAAGTGCGGCATCTGCACCATGTGCTATATGACCAGCAGCACCCCTCTGGACAAAGACAGCTGGGTGTACCGCGGAGAATATCTGAAAAACCCCGGTTCCCTGGGCATGGAGACCTCCAACAACCACACGCACATGGAATACTTCAAAGGGCACTGGTACATCTTCTACCACACCCTCATGCTGCAGAAGAGCCGGGGCATCACCGGCGGCTACCGCGGCGTGCAGGCGGATGAGATCAAGGTGACCTCTGAAAACGGCACCGTGACCGTATCCCCCTGCTATGCCTCCATGAAGGGCGTAAACCCCGTAGCGGCGGCGGACGCGCGGGCGGAGCAGAGCGCCCTGAGCGCCTGCGTTTCCAGCTGCGCCTTCACGCAGGAGGGCGGCATCCGGGCCGCGAAGGGCGATATCATGATCGTAAAGAACGCGGATTTCGGGGCGGGCTTCGGCAGCGTGCTGATCCGGGCAAAGGGCGACGGCGTCATCTTCCTGTTTGCCGACAGGACCGCCGGGGAACCCTTCGCCTCCCTGACCGTGAAGGAGGAAGCCTTCGTGACGCTGACGCAGACCGCTGAGATCTCCGGCACCCATGACCTGATCTTCATCTTTGACGGCGATGTGGAGTTGACCGCGTGGCAGTTTGAGTGAGGACGCGGAGCATCTGCCGCGGTTTTCAGTAAGAACGCGGATTAAAAAGATACACAAAAACCCCGGCGGGAAAACGCTCCCGCCGGTGTTTCATATTTCAGGATATATTTTTCTTCAGCAGATGATCTGCGGGGAACATCCTGTTCCGTCCGCTTGCCCGGACAGCCGGGAACAGATCATGTGAGACTGTTCAGGAAGCTCTCCAGACGGTCCATCGCCTCTGCGATGTGCTGGTCGGAGATGGCGTAGCTCAGGCGGCAGAAGCCGGGGGCGCCGAAAGCCTCGCAGGGAACGGAGGCCACATATTTTTCATTCAGCAGCTGCTCGGCGAAATCCGCGGCGGAGGCGATCACATGGCCGTTGATGCTCTTTCCGACAACGCCCCGCACATCCAGCATGACATAGAAGGCGCCGTGAGGCATGAAGCAGGATACCAGCGGCATCCGGCTGATGCGCTCCACCATCAGCTGACGGCGGCGGGAGAAGGCCTGGCGCATATGCTCCACGCACTCCTGATCCCCGGTGAGGGCGGCGATTCCGGCGTACTGGGTGATGGTGTTGGGGTTGCCGGTGGCGTGGCTCTGGTAGGAGGCCATGGCGGCGATGACATCCTTCGGGCCGGTGGCGTAACCCATGCGCCAGCCGGTCATGGCATAGGCCTTGGAGAAGCCGGAGATGACGACGGTCTGATCACAGATCTGCTTTCCAAGGGAAGCGATGCAGATATGCTCCGCCCCGTCATAGACCAGCTTTTCATAGATCTCATCGCTGATGACATAAAATTCCTTTTCCACAGCCAGATCAGCCAGATCCTGCAGCTGCTGACGGTTCCACACAGCGCCGGTGGGATTGGAGGGGGTATTCAGCAGCATGGCCTTGGTGCGGGGGGTGACAGCGGCGCGGAGCTGTTCGATGGAGGGCACGAAGCCCTGCTCCTTGGTGGTGGGGATCATGACGGGTATGCCGCCCGCCATGCGGATCATTTCGGGATAGGACACCCAGCAGGGCGTGGGCAGCAGCACCTCATCGCCGGGATCCAGCACCGCCAGGAAAGCCCCCAGCAGGGCCTGCTTGGCGCCGGTGGTGATGATGGCCTGACTGATGTCGTAATCCAGGCCCTTGTCCTTCTTAAGGAAATGGACCAGCGCCCTGCGCAGCTCGGGCAGACCGGCAGCCGCGGTATAAAAGGTGCGGCCGGCATCGATGGCCTGCTTGGCGGCGGCGGAGATATGGGGCGGGGTGGTGTAATCGGGCTCACCGGCGCCCAGGCCGATGACGGGAAGCCCCTGCTTCTTCATTTCGGCGACGGCAGCGTTCAGCTTCAGGGTGACGGAGGGAGTGATCTGACTGCAGACTTTTGAAATGCTCAGGCTCATTTTTTCGGCTTCCTTTCATCATTGGGATCTGATCAAATCGATAAACGCATAATCGATCATGCGAAAATTTCGATTTATGGCGGCATTATACCACATATTTGCAGATTTTTGCAAGTTTTATTTTCTAAAATTGCATTTTCCCTGTACTTTATGCTTCATTTCCATCTCATCCGCGCACTGTACGCGATTGTTCTTTTTATTTTCTGCCACAATTTAGCCCTTTTATGTTGAGGGCATCTGTGCTGTAATGAACGCGAAAGATATGAG
>PITV01000223.1 GCA_017577285.1 Clostridiales bacterium | reverse complement strand
CGGCTCCGATGATTTCACCGTGGACGGCAATGTGATCCCCGCGAGAAGCTACGCTGTCCAGTCCGCTGACGGAGCGGTGGAAAGCGTGACGGAGGAACTGGCGGAGGAAGCGCTCGAGCTTCCGGTCGAAACCACACAGGAAGGAGGGGATAAGGAATGAGCAAAACGAAAAAGGTCCACGCGCTTCCCTTCAAGACCCGTTTCGTGAACGCCTTCAAGGTCTTCATTCCCGGCAACAGTGTGTACAGGACCATTGAATCACGTCAGGCCCGCACCGGTGTGCTCTTCATCCTTCCCTTTATCATCGGCTTCATCTTCTTCATGGCCGCCCCCATGATCCTGTCTCTGTGGATGAGCCTTTGCGACACCAAACTGGTGCCCGGCGGCTACGAGATGACATGGAACACCTTCGGCAACTACAAGTATGCCGTGGCGATCGATCCCTACTACAATCAGCTGATCGTGGATGAGATCGGCCGTATGGCCATCAACATCATTTCCACCCTGGTGCTTTCCTTCGTGCTGGCCGTGATCCTCAATCAGGAATTCAAGGGCCGCACGGTGGTGCGTATCATCTTCTTCCTGCCCGTCATCCTGTCTTCCGGCGTTCTGCCCGGCATCGAGCGTCAGAACGAATTCTATGACATGATGCAGGGCGTGGCCCAGTCCGTTGAGGACGCTTCCGGCATCAACATCTCCGCTTCTCTGGAAAATCTGCTTTCCGTCAGCGGCGTGGCGGCGGATGTATTCGATGTCATATTTGAAATGATCGATTCCATTTATGATATCATCATGGCCAGCGGCATTCAGATCATCGTTTTCCTCAGCGGTCTGCAGTCCATCAGCCCCTCCCTGTATGAGGCGGCCAACGTGGAAGGCTGCTCCGCCTGGGAAGCTTTCTGGAAGATCACCTTCCCCATGGTCAGCCCGCTGCTGCTGGTGAACGCCATCTACACCATCATCGACTTCTTCATGAAGAACGATAACAAGGTCATGGAGCGCATCAACCTGGTGTATCAGAAACTGGAGTTCGGCTATTCTTCCGCCATGAGCTGGATCTATTTCGGCGTGGCGATCGGCTTCATCCTGATAGCTACCGTGATCATCAAGAAGGGGGTGCAGTACGATGACAACTAATGCAACCCATATGCCGAAAAAGCGTCATGACGCCTACGCGATCAAGCGCGGCATCAAGAAGTGGGGCATCTCCATCTTCCGCGGTCTGCTGCTCTTCGGTCTGTGCTTCATGATCATTCAGCCCATGATCACCCGTCTGCTCACCAGCATCATGGAGGAAAAGGATCTGTACGATTCCACCATCGTGCTGCTGCCCCGGAATGTCACCACGGACAACTATATGCACGTGGCGAACATGACCAGCTTCCCCGAGTCCATGATCAATACGCTGTGGCTCTCCCTGCTGGTCGCCCTGTGCCAGATCCTCAGCACCACTCTGGTGGCCTACGGCTTTGCCCGCTATGATTTCCCGCTGAAGAAGTTCTGGTTCGCTCTGGTGATCGCGGTCATCATCATCCCGCCCCAGACGATCTCTTCCTCTCTGTATACCACCTTTGCCAACTTCGACTTTCCCATTATCTGGAACGCCATCACACAGAAGGGCATCATACGCGGGATCACCGGAAACGCCGTGAATCTGCGCGGCAGCATCGTTCCCTACATCGCCATGAGCCTTACCTGCATGGGATTGAAGAACGGTCTGTACATCTTCATGCTCCGTCAGTACTTCAAGGGCGTTCCCAAGTCTCTGGAAGAGGCCGCCTATGTGGACGGCTGCGGCACCATGCACACCTTTGTAAAGATCATGCTGCCCGATGCTGTGCCCATCATTGCCAGCTGCTTCCTGTTCGCCTTTGTATGGCAGTGGACCGATGTGTTCTACGCCAGAAGCTTCGTGCCCAACCAGATGCATGTGTATGCCAAGGAACTGTCCACCATCGTTTCCAAGATGAGCCACTACTTCAACGCCGGACAGGAGACCGCCATGGTCGTTCCCGCCGGACGTCAGCAGCAGCTGATCTCGGTAGGTGTCGTCATCTGCGCGGTGCCGCTGATCATTCTGTACATCTTCACACAGAAGACCTTCGTGCAGAGCCTGGCGATGACCGGTTCCAAGGAATAACAGACATAACAGGCTATTACTTTTCGGGGGCGCCGGACACGGCGCTCCTTTTGTGTCTCCTTATGCGGGAACGGACGGGAAACAGTGACCGGCCCGCGTGCAGACGGCACATGATATATAAAAGTATCCCGGAGATGAGGGGCGGTGTTTTGTGAACGGGGACGGAATCGTGCGAGGAAACACTTGCCAACAGCCGCGCGGGAGTATACAATAAACGCAGAAGAATGTATTGAAAGGAAATGCCATGCGTATCATTTTTGTCCGTCACGGAGAACCTGATTATAAAACAGACTGTCTGACAGAGAAGGGAGCGCGTCAGGCGGAGAATGTGTCTGTCAGGCTGCTGGATGAAGGGATCAGCCGCATTTACGCTTCCCCGCTGGGCCGGGCGCGGCAGACGGCGCAGCCGCTGGCTGATAAACTGGATCTGCCTGTTCAGGTGCTGCCCTTTATGCGGGAGATCTGCTGGAACGGCCCTGATGGAAAACTGTATGATGACGGGGGACATCCCTGGCTTCTGGGAGACAGGATGCTGGGGGAGGACGAACTGCAGCTGACCGGCGAGGAATGGCGGCATCACCCTTACTTTGAAAACAACTGCTGTGTGCGGAACTATGATGAGATCTGCGCCGGGATCGACGGGCTGCTGTCGGAGCACGGCTTTGAAAGACAGGGGAGCAATTATCTGTGCAAAGCGGAAAATGAGGAGACGGTTGTCCTTTTCAGCCACGGAGGGAGCGGAGCCTGCGCTCTTTCACATCTGTTCAACCTGCCGTTCCCCTTTGTGTGCGCCGCCATGCCCTATGATTTCACCTCGGTGATCATTCTGACCCTTCCTGTATATACGGGAAAGCATGTGTATCCGCAGCTGACGCTTTTCAACGATATCGCCCATAACAGGGGAGAGCAGCCCAGGGCCGGCCGGGCGGCATTCCAGAGATGACAGCTTTGAAGGCAGTCTGCCGGTATGTTGAGGATCTTTTGAAAGGAGGAAGAGCATGATGATCACAGGGCCCCGTGAACCGTGGGAAATGCCGGAGGAGGATGAAAGGGAGGAAGAGGAAATCTATCCCGAGCCGTATCTTTTTCCGGGCATGACTGAAGAAGAGATAGAGGATGAACTGGACGAGGAGGATGAGGAGGATTTCTGGCCCTGAATCCGGGACCGCCGGGTGTGTTTTTTGCGGCATTTTCAAAAAACACGAATAATGTAATAAAATTTTAAGAAATAATCCGTCTTTTTCCTGTTGACATATTGTTCGCTTTTTGTTATTATCTCTACGGTTCTTCTTTAAGGCGGTACAGAGAGACCGGCAAGAGGCGAAGAGCGATGATCCCGGCGGGGATAGACATGCTCATTGAATGTGCTTTCAGGCCATGCTCTGTACAGAGTATGGCCTTTTCTTTACAGAAGGACCGAATTTGAAAACAGGGGGATATGTTCAATGAAACTCGTTTACGACATCAATGACAAGCCGCCTATCAAGAAGAATCTTCTGTTCGCTTTCCAGCAGCTGCTGGCCATCATGGCCGCCACCCTGCTCGTTCCCGTACTGGTCAACGGTTCCGGCGTGCCCTACCTCGATCAGAGCGCCGCTCTGCTGGGTGCCGGCTTCGGAACCCTGTTCTATAT
>PITV01000222.1 GCA_017577285.1 Clostridiales bacterium | reverse complement strand
AGTGCGGAGATCTCGATGCCCGTCCTTCCGTCAAGCAGATGAAGGATACCGCTCTCATCCCCCTGAATGATCCATGCGTTTCCCTGCCTGTTGTACACCGCGACAGGTGATGAGACCGCTGTGGTTTCCAGTTCCGTCTGCCAGCGCACTTCTCCGCTGTTTTTGTCCAGCGCCAGGATCGAAGAGGTCTTTCCATCGCCGGTCATGTTCACAGTAAAGATGACCAAGTCGGAGATGGCATGCTGACCGATCACAGGGCTGGCCTTGCAGCCGGAAAGCTCACTCTTGTCATAGGCGCACTTGATCCTGTAATTCCACACTTCCTCTCCGGTCAGGGCATTCAGCCTGCGGATGGTCACATCATTTTTCTTTCCGAGCCGCTCGTATGCCGTGTTGCCGGTATAGAGCGCCACCGCGCCGTTTTCATCCTGATCCAGGGCTATCGCGGCATCCGTATTGTCGCCGCAATCCACTGCCCATATGATCGACATGGTATCAGAATCCACGCATTTCACGATGCCGTATGAATCAGCTGCGTAGATGTATCTGTCATACATTGCCACGCTGCTTTCCATACTTGTGCGGGCGTCCTTCTGTGCTTTTGCCTTCGACTTGAGATAAACGATATCCTCAGCGATCGCCAGCGTTCCGTTCACCCTGTCAAAATCAGTGTTCATGGTGATGGTATAAAGCAGTCCGTTTTCCCCGGCCACCACAAAGGTATCCGACTGATACAGGAAAAGGCCTGTCCCGTCAAACGCGCCGTTGGAGGCGTACTGCTTCTGCTTGTCATTCGCCCTTCCGTTCAGGAACAGCAGCTGGGACTGATCGATCAGATCGTAGAAATAATAGCCGATCCCGCCCGTCTTTTTCTTCAGTTTCGACACAGCCTGCCCGAAGGCGATCACCGGCCTGCTCTGCGTATCCACCGTCACGGAGCCCTTCAGCGGGTATCCGACATTGATCACATCCCGTGTCGCCTCTCCCGTCAGCAGATCCAGAAAATAAACTTTCCCGTCCTGTGCGGCGAATATGACCTCCCGCAGTGCTGTCTGGTCCTTCTTGCCCGGATACAGATTCATCATTCCGCGCACGGTCGTATCCCAGCGGATTACGGCAGGCTGAGAACCCCAGCCCACTCCGTACACCATGCCGCTCTCGGTATTCAGACCGCCCAGTTCAACGCTCCAGATCACTTCCATCCTGCCGGTCGTGATCTGCGCGTTCCCGCAGGCGGCATTGCGCCTGAAATTATCCCCGCGGAAAGTGAATATGCCGTTGTTCGCGTAAGCGTATTCATCGGGATCAGGCGCGATCACGGAGAATTTTCTTCTGTAATTCTTCAGGACCGTTGCGCCGGACATAACGTCTTCCGTTATCTTCAGGTTCGCTGGCCGCGCAGCGCTGCAGGGAGCGGCGTTCACATCTCCCCCTTCGGCAAACACAGTCTGGCAGAAAAGGAGCAGCGCCAGCAAAAGGACCGCCGCACGGATAAGTCTGTTTCTTGTCATGAAATGAATATCCTCTCAGTCAAAGAAGGCAGGGATGCTACCCTGCCCTTTTGTTTATTCAACAGCTGTAATGATGTTTTCGCTTCCCGGGGTGGGTGTGGAAGTCTGCACCCATTCCCCGTCCTCATCCGGGACGATGGAAATGTTCTTCACCTGCTGATCGAATTCCACCAGATCCAGAATGACGCCCTGGAAAGACAGCACCACCTTTTCTCCGGCGGAACTGAGTTTGAACGAGGCATGAAGCTCACTGACATCCGTGCTTTCAACGCCGGAGCAGAAAATGACGATATATCCGCCAGCCGGGATGATCATATCGGGAAAAACGAATTTCTCCAGCTGCTTTTTGCCGTCGGAAAGGCACAGGCCGCCGATATTCACATCAAAATCCGCGGTATTGCAGATCTCGACCCAGTCAGAGGATTCTCCGTTCTTGTCGACCAGAGTCTTTTTTCCGTTGGCAGCCATGATCTCGCTGATCTTGATCACAGTCAGGTCTCTGCTCACTTCCTCGCCAAGGGCGTACACTCCGGAAAGCAGCAGCACCGCCGCCATAAGGATACAAAACAGTCTCTTCATTTTCATTCTCCTTTTTCACTTTGATAATGTCAGTTTTCACGATCACTGCTTGTCTGTCAGCTGGCTGAATTCCTTCTTGGCCTCTTCCTCGGAGATATTCTCCTCCCGGGCCGCTTCCTCCACGATGTCTTCCGTCAGGTCATCGTTTTCATCATCGTTTTCCTCGGTACGGCCCGTATTGCTGTTCTCTCCGAACCGGGAAACACGCTTCACATCCTCCAGCGGATAGTCTTTCTGCTCCGTGGAATCTCCCTTGGGGATCCTGACGCGAACGGTTTCCTTCAGGATTTTCAGATCCACCACCGTTCCGTTTCCGTCGGGAGTGATCACTTCCTTGCCGATGCGGGGCATGCGCTTGCGCGTCGCCTCGTAGTGATCCTCCTCATACTTCAGGCAGCACATCAGCCTTCCGCATACACCGGAGATCTTTGTGGGATTCAGGGAAAGGTTCTGTTCCTTTGCCATCTTGATGGACACGGGCTGGAAGTCTCCCAGGAATGCCGCGCAGCACAGCTTCCTGCCGCACAGTCCAAGACCTCCCAGCATCTTCGCCTCGTCCCTCACGCCGATCTGGCGCAGCTCGATGCGTGTGCGGAAGATGGATGCCAGATCCTTCACCAGCAGGCGGAAATCCACCCGCTTATCGGATGTGAAATAGAACAGGATCTTGCTGTTGTCAAAGGTATACTCGCAGCCCACCAGTTTCATCGGCAGCTTGTGTTCATCCACCTTTTTCTGGCAGACAGCAATGGCTTCCGGCTCCTTGCTGCGGTTTGCCATTTCATGCGCGCAGTCTTCAGGAGTGGCAATACGGATGACCGACTTGACAGGCGGCGTGATCTGGGATTCATCCACCTCACATACGCCGGTGATCACTTCGCCGTATTCAATGCCGCGGGTCGTTTCAACGATGACAGCATTTCCCGCCGTGGGCCACAGAGGACCGGGATCGAAATAATATAATTTTCCGGCATTCCGAAAACGAACGCCAACAACTGTTACCATGTTTGGATCTCCTTTACGATTTTTAGCATCAGGCTTTCCGCCACTGTCGTCCAGCCCACATTTGCAGCCAGTTCCATCTGCGCGTCGATCAGCAGCTGACGCAGGCTGTTCAGATCATCACGGCCCGCGTTTTCCCAGTGGGGGGCGTGATCACCGGCCCCGCCGGATATCATCTGCCGCAGTCTTACATCCATCAGATCCAGAATGATGCCCGCGTTATCCTTTTCATCCTTCAGCAGTTTTGAAAGTGCCGGCACCTGAGACAGCCGGTTCACAGACAGGAATGTCTTTTCGCACAGGTCGCTGATCCGCCTGTACTCATCATCGTCCAGCATCTGCCGGGCGCGTCCGATGCTTCCCCTGGCATCCAGAGCGATACGCTTCCGCTCATATTCATCCGGACACTGCGAGGATATGATCTTTTCGATCTTCTCATCCTCCAGTGTGCCCATATGCAGTATCCTGCACCGGGAGCGGATTGTGGGAAGGATGGCCGCCTCTTTATTGGATACAAGGATGAAATACGTATGGCTGTCGCATTCTTCGATGGATTTCAGGATACAGTTCTGAGCCGGTATGTTCATCCTGTGGGCTTCCTCCATCAGGATGACTCTGTTCTTGTCCTCAAAAGCAAAGCGGGAAAGGGAATCCAGTATCTTTCTCAGCGAATCGATGGTGTATCCC
>PITV01000221.1 GCA_017577285.1 Clostridiales bacterium | reverse complement strand
AAGCCGGTCTGCGTTTCGCCATCCGTGAGGGCGGCCACACCGTAGGCGCCGGTGCCGTTGTGCGCACTGTGGAATAATTCCAGATCCGTTTTTCCAGGAGCCTTCCCGCACAGGGGAGGCTCTTTTCCGTATACTGATACGGGTTTGCCGAACCGGTCCGGGCATTTTGCGGGAGAGCAGGTACAGAACGAATACATTACAAAACTCTAACAAATGCCCGGAGAGGACCGTGATACAGGCTTTCTGCCTTGACACTGTATACAGGCTTTACTATAATCTTATCCGGTGAAGGTTGCGTCTGTCAGTCTTCACACGGATGAAATCGCCAAAGGAAGATCCTTTGTTACGATAAAGAGTATCGCATGAAGGAGACTTGACTGAATGGAATACTTCGGTTCTGTTGTCGCGCTGCTGGGCGGCGTTGCGCTGTTCCTGTACGGTATGACCCTGATGAGTGACGGCCTGAAGAAGGTCGCCGGCAATAAGCTGGAGGTCGTGCTTTACCGCCTGACCAGCAACCGGGCAAAGGGTTTTGCACTGGGGGCGGGCGTAACGGCTGTTATTCAGAGCAGCTGCGCCACATCCATAATGGTGGTCGGCTTTGTCAACAGCGGAATGATGAAACTGAAACAGGCGATCTCTATTATCCTGGGTGCTATTCTGGGCACCTCCATAACAGGATGGATCGTGTGCCTCAGTTATCTGGATTCCGGTGCCAGAGGCCTGAGCAGTATACTTACCACCGCTGTTCTGACCGGGATCGTGGCGGTCATCGGTGTTTTCTTCAGAATGTTCCGGAAGGGCCACACCAACCACCGCATCGGTGATATCCTGATGGGCTTCGCCATTCTGATGTTCGGCATGAGCGCCATGGGCAAAGCGGTAGAGAATATGCAGAGCGTGTTCAGCGCCGCGATCGCCGCGCTGAACAATCCCTTCATCGGCATCGTTCTGGGTATCGTGTTCACTGCCGTGCTGCAGAGCGCGTCGGCTGCTGTCGGCGTGCTGCAGGCGCTGAGCTTTGCCGGCACCATGCCCTTCGAGATCGCCATGCCGATCCTTCTGGGTATCGGCATCGGCGCCAGCGTTCCCGTGCTGCTCAGCGCTGTGAGCGCCAATACCGAGGGAAAACGCACGGCGATGGTGTATCTTGTCAGCGAGATCGCTTCTGTTACGGTCATCGGCGGCCTTTTCTATATCCTCAATGCCGCTGTCGGCTTTGACAGTCTGATGAAGGTAAGGATGGATCCTGTGTATATTGCCATCGCAAATACCGGACTCCGGCTGATCAAGATGCTGCTGCTCCTGCCCTTCACCTCTCTCATCGAAAAGACTGTAACGGCTATCGTGAAGGAGAAAAGCGATGAGGAAGCTCCTGTCGCGATCCATCTGGAGGAGCGTTTCATTACATACCCGGCCCTGGCTATCGAGCAGAGCCGCACCGCGATCAATGAAATGGCGGATGTTGCCAAGCGCAGCCTGCTGGCGGCGATCTCGCTGCTGAGCGTGTATACGCCCGAGGGATTCCAGAAGGTCAAGGACATGGAAGACACCGGAGACAAGTATGAGGATGCTCTGGGTACTTATCTGGTGAAACTGACCGGCCGTGATCTGACGGATGCCCAGAACAAGGATGTTTCCAAGTTCCTGCATACCATTTCCGATTTTGAACGCATTTCGGACCATGCGCTGAATATCGCCGAGACCGGCAGGGAGATCTTTGAAAAGGGCGTTCAGTTCTCCGATGAAGGCAGGCATGAGATCAACCTGATGAGCAGCGCTGTCATGGAGATCGTGGAAACTGCCATCACCTCCTTTGTCAGCGATGACCTGAACGGCGCGTATCATGTGGAGCCGCTGGAGGAACTGATCGATAATCTGTGCGATGAAATGAAACTGCATCATATCAACCGCATCCAGAAGGGTGTCTGCACACTGCATCAGGGATTTGTGTTCAATGACCTGCTGACGAATTTCGAGCGTATCTCCGATCACTGCTCCAATCTGGCGGTGGCCCTCATCGAGCTGGACAGCGATGCCTTTGATACCCACCGGTATCTTGACAGCCTGAAAAAGGCGGAGGATGCCCATTTTGATGAATATTTCAGGGAGTACATGCAGAAGTATCACTTCTGATGATGCACGGTCTGCCTGTCGAAGATCCTCCGGTCTGCACCGGGGGATCTTTGCATCGGAGCGACATGGAAATCCCGTCCGGAGTCCGCACGATGAATCGTAAAATATGATTTTTTCACGGGGATTTACGATGATTTCGTGTTGTATAAAAATAGGATATAAGATATAATGCATTGTATACGGCGTGAAGCCGGAAAGGCAAATGTGAGGTAGGATATGCTATTTGGAAAACACATCAACAGATACTATCTGAAATACGCGCTGGTACTGCTGCTGGGGATCCTGGCCCTTGTGGTGGTGGACTATATGCAGCTGAAGGTGCCGGTATTTTACGGATATGTGGTAAACGGCGTGAATGCTGTTGTTGATGAAACGAATCCGCAGAACCTTATAGAAGTGAACGGAAACAAGGTCCCCTTTGATGTGACCTTCCTTTTTAAGGAGATATGCTACCCTCTGTTCTGGGTCATCCTCTGCATGGTCGTGTGCCGTTTTCTGTGGCGCATGTGCTTTTTCGGCAGCGGCATCAAAGTGGAAACAGACCTGCGCAGCCGCATGTTTGACCGCCTGAAGGGGCTGTCACAGAACTATTACCAGCGCAGCAAGGTGGGAGACCTGATGAGCCTCTTCACAAATGATCTGGAAACGGTGCAGGACTGCTTCGGCAGCGGGATCCTGATGCTCTGTGACGCGCTCTTCCTCGGCAGCATGGCGCTTGTCAAGATGTGGAATATGAACAAGGTGCTGACCGGATTCACCCTGATCCCCATGTCTCTGCTGCTTTGCGCCAGCATGATATTGAGCCGCTACCTGACGAAACGGTGGAAGACCCGTCAGGAGGCGTTCTCCGCACTTTCGGATTTCAGTCAGGAGAGCTTTTCCGGCATTGCCGTCATCAAGGCTTTCGTCAAAGAAACAAAGGAAC
This sequence comes from Clostridiales bacterium, assembly GCA_017577285.1. Taxonomy (GTDB): domain Bacteria; phylum Bacillota; class Clostridia; order Christensenellales; family Aristaeellaceae; genus ZC3RG03. The sequence continues at coordinate 749 of PITV01000221.1, read as the reverse complement.
TGATCGCCTTCAGAAAACTGAACAAGCAAAATGAAGACGCCAATGTGAACTATACCAGACTCTCCACAAAAATGAATATCACCATCACCCTGCTGGTGGAATCCGTCATCTGCATCATCTTCGGATACGGCGGAAGTCTGGTGCTGAACGGACGCTTCAATGCCGGCGAACTGGTGGAATTCATCGGATATTTCACTTCCATCATCTGGCCGATCATGGCGGTGAGCCAGCTGATCGAAATGCGTTCCCGCGGACGCGCCAGCCTGAACCGCATCAGCGAACTGCTGGATGAGGAGGCGGATGTGGTGGACCGCGCCGATGTGAAGGATGTGGATGACATCGCGGGCAATATCGAGTTCCGCGATCTGACCTTCCGCTATCCCGGCGCGGACAGAGATACCCTGACCAATGTTACATTTACCATTAACGCCGGCGAGAATGTGGGCATCGTGGGAAAGACGGGCTGCGGCAAGACCACGCTGGTGGATCTGATCCTCCGCACCTACAATGTGCCGGACGGAACGGTATTTCTGGACGGGCATGATGTGAACACCATCCCCATCCGCACAGTAAGAAAATTCGCGGCTTATGTGCCGCAGGATAATTTCCTGTTCAGCGATACCATTTCCAATAATATTTCCTTCGCAAGCGACAGCGATGACGCGGATGAGATCCGCAAAGCCGCTGAACTTTCAGATGTGCATGACAACATTATGGAATTCAGCAAACAGTATGAGACAGTGCTGGGC
>PITV01000220.1 GCA_017577285.1 Clostridiales bacterium | reverse complement strand
AGATACCACAGGGTCTGCGCGATCTGTTTCCGCTCTGTAGCCGGTGCTTCGGCGATCTCAAGCATGGTCGCGAACTGCCTCGCGTCCATCATGGTTTCGATACGCTTCGCGGCATCAAGCCAGGAAATGACTTGTGACTGATTCATGTACCGGGCACGGTTGCCCTGGGAGATATGGATCCCGGACTCGTCATACCACGCGGTGTACTGTCTGCCATTGATCTCCATGCCGTTCCCGCCGTGGTAGAGCTTCTGCAGATGCTCCGCAATGGTCTCAATCGGGAACTGCTTCATAAAGTCGGTAACAATAGCCTGCCGGTGATTGGTAGTGTTGCCGCCGAACTGCAGGAAGGTGTCCGTGACCAATTGCGGGACAGAAAAAACGAAGGGCACCGAATGGGTGCTCTCCGTTTCATGCAGGTCTATGATCTCAATCTGGTCCGCTTCTGAAGGAACCAGCATACTCAGCTGTTCGGTCAGAGGCCGGTAGTCTGTCAGGCGTAGATCAGTTCCGAGAGGATCGTCTCTTCCGCCTGATGCTGCAGGCTGTTCATCTTCGCCACCCACAGCATCTGGTTCTGTGCCTTCAGTTGCTCCGTCACTCCGTTCTGTGCTGTCAGGAGTGCCATCATTTCGTTCATCCGCGCCTTCGCCGTCCGTTCCGTCTCGTGCAGATGTTCCATCAGTTTCCCGCTCAGCAGCAGTCTCGAGTACAGGGCTTTCCTGTTCTGCTCCAGATACTGCTGGCGCATCAGTCCGTACTTGCCGACCGGTGTCCTGTCCGTCTCGCTCAGCCCCATCTCCGGGAACAGGTAGTCTCCGTTCTTCGTGTACTTCAGTTCGGTCATAATTGACACTCCTTTCATAAGACCTGACGGTCCGTTCAATCTCCCGCAGCACCTGCCGGCTGATCTCACTGACAGCCTCGCCGAGAGTGGCACAGGCAGCGGGCGTGTTCCAGTCCGATACATCGGGAAAGTCGTTTGCTCCGGTTTCCAATCCACAGCGTGATTTCAGCATGTAGGCAATGCTTTCGGATGCCGCTTTTCGGAAGGAACCCCCGATGCTGACATCATCATAATCCGCAAGAATGGATCCGTCCACGCTGTCGATGATCTCATCCCGGTTATCCCGCCAATAGCTGAGCGATTGCCGCCAGGCGATCTGATCAAACTGCTCGGACAATGAAAGCGCGGCATCCGCATAGAAACTGTCCTCAAGCGTGTGCCGAACGGTCTCCTCATTCCCGTCATGGATCCGCCACGGATTCACATCAAGCGAGTTCTGCCGTGTACCGGTATCAGAAACATCAAACACATACCGAAGCTGAATGTATCCGTGTGAGAAACGCATCAGCGAGATCCCTTTCGCGCCTCTGCGGATATACCGGTGCATGGTATTGTTCCACAGTTCATACTCAGCGCAGGCCGTAGCGTCCGGTCGCTGGGCATAGATCATCAACTGATCGTAATAGTCATACTTGTATAGTCTTGCCGAGGTGGTGAGGAATGATGCCCAGTCATGGGAATCACCCGTGATCTTTCTCGCTGTTTCCTCTGCCATCTGGACATAGTATTGCACTTTGCTCGCCATGAAAAACCTCCCGTCCTATGTATTATCCTGTCAGAAGATCAGCTCACTGTCCGCAAAGCGTTCAAACTCCTCATCCGACATTTGTCTGAGCTTTTTGAGAACACCCTCTGTCAGATCCCGGAGCTCCTTTTCTTCCGGGGTCAGACAGGAAGCCATATTGTTCAGCTCAACAATGGTATTGAACCGGTCGCCTGCGTTATAAAGCGCAAGCAGGTTTCGTTCGTGAAGTGAAAAATCAGGCATATGTTTTGCTCCTCCTGTGGATAGAAAAAAACAGAGTGACGCATTTAGAACCCCGTTTTTGGGTAGGTCGATAAATATATCGACCGCATTAAAAACGAGTCCGCAAGCCCTTGATTTTACCGGGGTTTACATGCTCTAAAACGTCACTCTGCACACTTATTTCTTACGTCTCCGATACTCGCGGCTGCGATGCGCATGATCGCGCTTCTTCTTTCTTTCACCGCATTCCCGGCAGTACAGCTGATGCGGTGCGGACTCATCCGGCAGGAAGGGTTTCCCGCAGATCTTGCACGCGCGGTAATCCGGTTCCTCGTCCTCATCGTCGTACCACAGCGCGTAATTCACCAGGTCATCAAGCTCCCACGAGGCGGGGAGTACGCAATCCATGAAATAGTCGCAGTCAATCGCGCCATCACGGATGCTGTCAAAATCGGGGTGGATCAGATGACAGCGCTCGTCCGTTTCAATGCACATGCCGCGATCATAATTGCAGCATTCCAACTGAGCCAGCTTTTTGATGCTTCGCAGGATTTGTTTATCCGTGATCTTACCTTGCATAGGCACCTCGATCCTCTCTGTGGGACAGGATCGCCCCGCAGAGGAAGAGAACATTACGCCTGAAGACGAATGTCCTCTTCCGTAATGAAGATATTGAAGCGCGCAAGCTCAGGAATGGCGTTCTTCATGATCCGGTCCTTTTCCGAGGTAAACTTATCGTAGGTCAGACAGGGGTCCATCAGCCGAAGCGGGTAGACCGGATGATCAAGACACATATTGCGGTACGAGTCATACCCGGGGAACAAGGGCCAGTTGTTCTTCCGGCACAGATAATCCATGATTCCGAGCAAAAGAAGCGCGGCGCCGTAGAAACCGAACTCGCCGAACTGTCTGACCCAGTCGCCTTTGTGCTGGTAGTTCGCGAACGCCTTCTCGTCCCGTCTGTTCAGTTCGGTCATGACCTGACCCATGAAGCAGTACAGGAGATGCAGAGGCTCAGTCGGCACGATCTCGCGCTTCATCGGGTTCGTGTGCTGAGCAAGCCTTTCATTGAAGGCCTCAACGAGAATGTCCTCCACGGTCGTGTCGAGCGCGTCCGCAATCAGGGACAGGGTCAGCGCCTCGCAGTGTTCGATCTGCGAAGTACCATTCAGAATATCCCGCAGGGTGGATTCGGGGACACTGCTGATCTCGCTCAGATCAGCACGGGTCATCTGCTTCTTTTTCATCAGTTCAGTCAAAAACATTACCTTTCAATCTCCTTTTTATTATTGGTATGGGTTGGCTTTTCGGGGACGGCAGCCTTCAGCTGATCCCGCAGGGACGGCTTCCGGGCATACTCTCTCTGGGCATCCTTGTCATAGCAGAAAATATAAAAGTTATAGTCACCGCGGGTCGGAATGCAGCGCATGCAGTATTCATAGTGCGGGGACTCCGCACGGAAACCGTATCCGCGCTCGACCTCGCGGCCGCTTGAGCATTCCTTCCGCATGGTCTGGAAATCATGCAGAAGACCGCCGGGCTTGCGCAGTGTGTTCACCACATCCTGAAGCTCATTGGCGGTGGTGTTGAAAGTATTATCGCTATGGTTATTGATGCTAAGCGAAGAGGAAATCCTAATTGCAAGATATTTGAAGCAATTGACAAAGTAAGTCAAGGGTTGACTATCCCCAAAGATGAAGATCTTAAGGCGATAGCAGAAGAAATACTGGAATATGATGAACTAGTTAATGCTAAAGTAACTCTTTCACTTACAGAAGCGGAAGATGATGCTGAATTGGTTAATGACGGACTTCGACCAGATTATGTCTCTATTGCAAAAAATATGGGCTTTGGTCATGTTCAGATGTGTTCCAGTGTTCCTATTGTAACAGCAGCTTATGGTTATACTCGTAAAGAACGATTTGGCGAAGGTGTTAAGCTACATGGTTTTCCACAAGAAATGGAAAAAAAGAATGTGTATGCAGCAAAACTTGAAACAGAAGGGGTTTTATTTGAACTTGATCGGTTGAAGGTTGCTAATTGGTTAGTGGATAACAACCTTATTGACAAA
>PITV01000219.1 GCA_017577285.1 Clostridiales bacterium | reverse complement strand
GAACGGCGCCGCCTTTTGAAAATCGCTTCCGGTTGTTCCTGCGGCATGGGCGTCATCATGCGCACACAGTCGGAAAAGATACCGGATTTCACCATTGAATCAGAAGCCGGAACTTTGATGGATTCATTCGAGTCACTGAAAAAGAAAATCGCCGGCCTGTCGGCGCCCTGCCGGCTGAGCAGCGCGCCCGATCCGGCTGAAGCTTTTCTGAGAGATGAGAAGGATATAGACAGCATTCTCAGCAATATACCCCTCTCACTCTCCTATCCGGTTCCTGTGACCGTTACCGGTTCTCCTGTTTCATCAACTTTACGCAGTGAACTGGAGAAAATCTTCAAACACAATGTATGGCTCCCTTGCGGCGGTTTTCTGACTGTGGACATCTGTGAAGCACTGACAGTCTTTGATGTCAACAGCGGCAAATACACCGGAAATGGAAAGAACGCAAATAAAAGCTTTCTGAAGCTGAATCTGGAAGCCGCCCGGAAATGCGCCGAGATCCTGCGGCTGAGGAATATCGGCGGAAATATTCTGATCGATTTTGTTGACATGAGGACGGATGATGACCGCGCGGCCGTGATCAGCGCGATCACAGAGTCTTTTAGGCAGGACCGCGCGAAGACTGTCATTTACGGTTTTACCGCTCTGGGCCTTCTGGAGATCAGCAGAAAGCGCACCGGACCGGTCCAGAAATACGATCCGTATCCCGAAAAAGAGGATGAATGATGAACACAACGATCCGTATCCCCGAAGAGGAAATGGCGCGTCAGCGCGAATATGCCTCCATGTTCAAAGCCTTACCCGGCCGTCCGGAAACATACCACATCGTGACCTACGGCTGTCAGATGAACGCCCATGACTCCGAAAAACTGGCGGGCATGCTGGAAGAAATGGGCATGAAATTCTGCGAGGTGAAGGAAGAAGCCGACCTTGTCCTTCACAATACCTGCTGTGTCAGAAATAACGCTGAACGCAAAGCCATGGGAAATGTGACCTGGCTCAAGGAGATCAAGGCGACTCACCCCGGCATGCTCATTGGCATATGCGGCTGCATGGTGCAGGAGGAAGGAATGGCCGATGCGATCCTCCGCAGATATCCTTTCATCGATATCGCTTTCGGCACCGGAACAGTTTACAAGCTGCCGGAAAATCTCTATAAAGCCGTTGTTTCGGGACGCCGGAATATCGCTGTATCACAAGAGCAGAACACGATCGCGGAAGGTGTCCCAATCCTGCGTTCCTCCCCCTATCAGGCTTATGTCACCGTCATGTACGGCTGCAACAATTTCTGTTCCTACTGTATCGTGCCTTATGTCCGCGGCAGGGAACGCAGCCGCACCCTGCGTGATATCCTTGCCGAAGTGGAGGGGCTTCAGAAACAGGGAGTCAGGGAGATCATGCTGCTGGGACAGAATGTAAACTCCTACGGCAAAGATCTGGAGGAGCATATCTCCTTCGCGCAGCTGCTTCATGAAGTCGGAAAGACGGGTATCGAACGCATCCGGTTCATGACCTCCCATCCAAAGGATCTGTCAGATGAACTGATCGAGGAGATCGCCGGAAACAAAGCAGTCTGCAGGCATTTCCATCTGCCGGTGCAATCCGGAAGCAACCGCATTCTGGAGCAGATGAACCGCCGTTACACCAGAGAAGCCTACCTTGATAAGGTGCACAGGATCCGCTCCGCCGTTCCTGACATCGGCCTGACAACGGATATCATCGTCGCCTTCCCGGGTGAAACGGAAGAGGATTTTGAGGACACCATGCGGTTGACCGAGGAAGTCGGTTATGACAGCGCCTTCACCTTCATCTACAGCCCCAGAGAAGGCACAAAGGCCGCCCTGATGCCGGGCAGGATCCCTGATGATGTGGCAAGCGAGCGCATTCAGCGTCTCATCCGGCTGCAGGAAGAAAAAACAGAACAGTTTTTCAAGTCCCTGATCGGGAGCTGCGACAGCGTGCTGATCACCGGCAATTCAAAACGTGATGACCACATGTTCACTGGCAAAAGCGGAAGGAACATATCCGTCAACTTTGAGAATACCGATTACAGCATCGGCGATATCGTGAACGTGCGCTTCACATCCTACGGAAAAACGACCCTTCGCGGGGAGATCATAAAGGAGTAACATCATGAACGAAAAAGTACAGGCCATTGCCAGAGAACTGGCAAAAGAGATCGCGTCCTCCAAAGAATTCATCTGCATGCGCATGGCTGAAGACGCCGCTTCCAACGACCCTCAGGTAACGGATTTTGCCGCGAAATATTATGAAAAACGTCAGGAACTGGAAGGCCTCACCGCCGCTGAAAATCCTGACTTTGACAAGATGGGACAGCTGACAAAGGAACTGGACGAGATCCAGACGGAAATGAAGAAACTTCCTCTCGCCGCTGCCATGCAGCGCGCCCAGCAGGAATTCCAGAACATGATGAACATGGTCAATCAGGAGCTTTCCATGGTGCTCTCTCCCGAGGGTGCCTCTTCCTCCTGCTCCGGGCACTGCGAAGGCTGCCACGGATGCGACCACTGATAAAATATCGTACGATCCGCTTATAAAGGAGCAAAACTGTTATGGCGACCCTTTCCCCTATGATGCAGCAATACATGACCATCAAGGAGCAGAATCCGGATACCCTGCTTTTCTTCCGTGTGGGCGATTTTTATGAAATGTTCTTTGATGATGCCATCACAGCCAGCCGCGAACTGGAGCTGGTCCTTACCGGCAAGGATTGCGGTCTTGAGGAACGCGCGCCGATGGCCGGCGTTCCCTTCCACGCGGTGGACAGTTATGTATCCCGCCTCATCGAACGCGGCTACAGGGTGGCCATCTGTGAACAGATGGAGGATCCCGCGCTTGCCAAGGGACTTGTAAAGAGGGATATCATCCGCATCGTCACGCCGGGTACGCTGACCGATACGGGCGCCATCGGTGAACGGAACAATAATTTTCTCTGCTGCATTTACACGTCCGGAAAGCGCGCCGGTCTCAGCTACTGTGATGTATCCACAGGTGAGTTTTATGTCCAGTGCCTTTCCGGGAGCGATACTGATACCCTGAAGGCCGCCATTTCCACCATCGATCCCGGCGAGATCATCTGCAATGACCCTGCCGCCGTGCAGCCCGCCACCGGCATGCGCTGCATGGCCTACAAGCCTTCCGCCTTCTCCTCGCAGAACGCAAGAGGCACTTTGCTCGATCATTTCAAGGCGCAAAGCCTGATTTCTCTGGGGCTTGATCAGAGCATGAGCATGGCCACCGGAGCAGCCGGTGCCATGATGAGTTTTCTGAGCGAGACACAGAAGAATTCTCTTGTACATATCTCCGCGCTCCGTGTGGTGGATTCTTCCGCCACCATGCCGCTTGACAGCGCCACGCGCCGCAATCTGGAACTGACCGAGAGCATCCGCGGCAAGAGGGACAAAAGCTGCCTTCTGAGTGTCCTGGACTATACCGTTACCGCCATGGGCGGCAGGATGCTGCATTCCATGGTGGAAAAACCCCTGCTGAAGAAAAACGAGATCGAAAGCCGGCTGAACGCGGTGGAAGCGCTGTTCAGCAGTTATGTGGTTTCACAGGAACTTCGGGAGAGGCTTGGCAAGGTCTACGATATGGAGCGCATCCTGTCCAAAGTGGCCTATCATACGCTGAACGCTCGAGACTGCCTGAGCCTTCTGCGTTCTCTGGAACAGGCGCCCGATGTGCTGGATCTGCTGGGAAGCATCCCGGGCGATGCCCTCGCCGATGTGATCGCCATGATGGATCCGCTGGATGATCTCCGCTCTCTGCTGACGAATGCCATATCGCCCGACTGTCCCCTGCTGCTTTCAGACGGCGGCGTTATCAAAGAGGGATTCTCAAAGGGACTGGACGATTACAGGCAGGCCGGA
>PITV01000218.1 GCA_017577285.1 Clostridiales bacterium | reverse complement strand
GCCCTGTATGAGGGGCAAAAGCCTTGTGATCCGGGAATAAATGACAGGAAAGGAAGTGCCTGTTATGGAACAGACGGAATGGGAGAAGCTTCCTCCCGAGGAAAAGAAACTGCATCTTTATCTGGAGCAGAAAAAACTGCTGGATGAATTCCTGTCCCACGGGGCTATCACGCGGGAACAGTATAATAAAAGCTTTCATGACCTTACCGAAAAGATGGGCATGCAGGGCCATGAAAGGGACAGCCTGTGAAGATGAAGGACGGGGAAAAAATCATTTTCTATACCGCCGACCGGAATGAATGGCGCCGGTTCCTTTCAGAACGCTTTGAAACGGAAAAGGAGATCCTTTTCGTGTTTCCGGCGGCGGATTCCGGCGAGCCGGCCCTTTCCTACAACGATGCCGTGGAGGAGGCGCTGTGCTTCGGCTGGATCGACAGCACCGCGGGCCGTCTGGACGGGGCGCACGGCACCCGGCGCTTCACGCCCCGGCTGCCCGGCAGCACCTACTCCCGGCCCAATATCGAGCGGCTCATATGGCTCGATGAGCGGGGAATGATCCACCCGAAGGTGAGGGAAAGCGTGCTGCCCGTCATCACCGCGCCCTATGTGTTTCCGCGGGATATCCTGGACGCCCTCCGGCGGGATGAAAAGGTATGGCGGAATTATCAGGGCTTTTCCGCCTCCTATCAGCGCATCCGCGTGGCCTATATCGATGCCGCCCGCAAGCGCCCGGAGGAGTTTCAGAAGCGGCTGAAGAATTTTATCGAAAAGACCCGGGCCGGCAGGAAGATCGTGGGCTACGGCGGCATCGGCAAGTATTACTGAAGAACGCTCCATGCGCCGTTTGCACGGCGGGAGAAAACCGTATCCGGTATCAGGACGCTTTCCTCCCTGCCGGATGAGCGCGGACGCCCTTTTGCAAAGCAGGGGTCGGTATACCGGGGCCCGGCCGGCATGCTGAGCATTCGCGATAAATATCTGATGAGGAACGCTTTATGGATTTCAGACGATCGGCTCCGGCGGATCTTCCGCGGCTCGCCGCCTTTTACAGGGACGTGACCGAACGGACTCCGGGCATGGATATTTACTGCCGCTGGATATGGGGACTGCATCCCTCGGAGGAGATGATCTCCGCCTATATTGACACCGGCGCCATGTATACCCTGGAGGAGGACGGTGTCCTTCTTGCCGCCGTGGCGGTCACCCGCGGTCAGGGGGAGGATTATCATTCCGTTGAGTGGAGCATCGATCTTCCCGATGACGCGGTGGCTGTGGTCCATATCCTGTGCGTGGATCCTTCGCGGCAGAAACAGCAGCTGGGAAAGGCCGCCATGCGTCAAGTGCTGGATCTTGCCCGCCGGGAGGGAAGGAAAGCCGTCCGTCTGGACGCTCTTTACTCCAACACGCCCGCGCAGCATATGTATGAGAAGATGGGATTCCGCAAGCGCGGCGTTCGGAACTGGTATGTGCCCAACATCGGATATACCGACTTTTTTCTGTACGAATACTGCCTGTAAGCGGCTGGATATATAAGGAGAATGAAATGCAGTACAAAAAAGAGATCACCCTGAAAAATGGTATGACCTGTCTTTTGTCCACCCCGTCCGCGGATGATGCGGCGGATATGCTGCGCACATTTCTTGTCACACACGGTGAAACGGAGTTCCTGTCTTCTTATCCGGATGAAAACACCATTACAGAGGAGAGTGAGCGCGCCTTTATCGGGCAGCAGAATGCCGCACCGCGCGGTATGCTACTGTGTGCCTTTATTGACGGCGTCATTGCAGGAACAGCCGGCTTCAGTCTTATCCGTTCCTATGATAAGATGAAGCACCGGGCGCACTTTGGCATCAGTGTGGAGAAGGCATACTGGGGTCTGGGCATCGGCAGGGCGCTGACAGAAGCCTGTATCGAATGCGCGAGGGCCGCGGGTCTTCTGCAGCTGGAGCTGGAGGCCGTTTCAGAGAATGTGAGGGCTGTCCGGCTGTATGAAAGCGTCGGCTTCATAGAATACGGACGCAATCCGCGTGCTTTTCTGACAAGGAGCGGAAAGTGGCAGGAAAACATCCTCATGCGGCTGGAACTGTGACCGCGGCACGGGCGCCGCATATGAAGGACCGGAAAGCAGAACACATAAAGAAAAATACAGAAAACAAACCACGGTATACGGAGGGAAACATGATCTACGATATCACGCAGCCCCTGTTTGAATGCGCGGTGTTCCCCGGCGATGAGCCGCCGGTGAGGAATATCGTCATGAGCATTGAGAAGGGCGATATCTGCAACCTGACCACCCTGTCCATGTGCGCGCACAACGGCACCCATGTGGACGCGCCGTATCATTTCATCCGGGACGGCAAAGCCGTCGATGAGGTGCCCCTTGAAACGTGGATCGGCCCCGCGTATGTGACAGAGCATGAGGGCAATGTCACCGCCGCCGATGCCGAAACCATGCTGAAAAAGGCCGCCGCCGTATCCGCGGCTGCCGCGAAAAGGATCCTCATCAAGGGGAACGCCACCATGACGGAGGCGGGCGCCCGGGTGTTTGCCGGGGCGGGGATCGATCTGATCGGCAACGAGAGCCAGACCTTCGGCCCCGCGGAGGCCCCTGCCGCCGTACACCGCATCCTGCTGGGCGCGGGCATCGTGCTGCTGGAGGGCATACGCCTCGGACACGTGCCGGAAGGCGCGTACCTTCTGAACTGCGCGCCGCTGAACCTGACAGGCGCCGACGGCGCCCCCTGCCGCGCCACCCTGACGGGGCCCGCGGCAAAATAAACGGGAAAAATACACCTGCTGCCGGCGTTCCGGCTTGATTTGGCCGGGTGCCTCTGTTAAAATACTCTTGATATTGCGCGTATGATATTTGAAAGGATGGATCTGTTTATGAAGAAATGCAAGGATTTCGGTCTCCGGTTCCCCTGGCTCTACGCGATCTTCGGCCTCATCCTGCTGCTGGCCGCTGTTATCCTGCCCGCTCTCGTCTTCCGTTCCCCCGAGGCCCCCTGGGACGGCGTGAGGGAGATCATCTCCGCGGTGATCGTCTTTGCCGTGTTCGGGCTGTTTGTCGGTTATGACCGGCTGAAGTTCACCTCCGCCGGCATGAAGGAAGGCTTCCGGTTCATGCGGGTCCTGTTCATCGTGATGGCCGCGCTGATCGGTACCGGCGCCCTGTACAGCATCATCAGCGGCCAGACGGAGCATATCACCTGGCAGAAGGGGCTGGGCCTCATCCTGATGCTTTCTGTAGGCATCGTTGAGGAATTCACCTGCCGCGGCATGATCTTCGGCGGGCTGCTGAAAAAATACGGAAAGACTGCCGGCGGCATCATCGTCTCCGCGCTCATCAGTTCCGTTCTGTTCGGCGCTGTCCATATCCTGACCGCTCTCATCCAGAACAAGATTACCGATCTGAACACGATCCTGCAGGCGATCGGGAAGATCGTCAGTTCCGGCGCCTTCGGCCTTGTGATGGCCTTCATCTATCTGAAGGTCAGGAATGTCTGGGTGCCGGCCGCCGTTCACAGCGTCTATGACGGCATCCTGCTCGTCAGCACGCTGTTCATGGCGCAGGGCGCGGGGCAGACCGAGTATGTGACCAAGCAGGGCGGAATTTCCAACGTTCTCATTTATGTGGTCATGACGCTGGTGATGCTTCCCTTTATCATCAAGGCTGTGAAGCAGATCAAGAAGATGGAGCTGCCCGTTCCCTGCCCGCTGGAGGATGAATGGTACGCGGACATGAAGTAAAAAGCACGCTCCGACCCGGCGGCCCGGTCCCTTCCGGCGCCGGGCGCGCATACAAAAACCGCCCCTTTTGGGCGGGCTTCGTAACACAGTATTAGGTTCCAATCGACGAAAACGTAATGTTTTCAATGCTTACGGCGTGATTTCGGTCACGCCGTTTGCTTTGCCATCAGTTCATGGATTGGGATAAAACCG
>PITV01000021.1 GCA_017577285.1 Clostridiales bacterium | reverse complement strand
CTCCCCCAAGAGTCCACATCGACGGGGAGGTTTGGCACCTCGATGTCGGCTCGTCGCATCCTGGGGCTGAAGCAGGTCCCAAGGGTTTGGCTGTTCGCCAATTAAAGCGGCACGCGAGCTGGGTTCAGAACGTCGTGAGACAGTTCGGTCCCTATCCATCGTGGGCGCAGGAATCATGCAAGGATCTGTTCCTAGTACGAGAGGACCGGAATGGACGCACCACTGGTGCAACTGTTGTCGTGCCAACGGCATAGCAGGGAAGCGAAGTGCGGAAGGGATAAACGCTGAAAGCATCTAAGCGTGAAACCCACCTTAAGAAAAAGATTCCCATTCCTAAAAGGAAGTAAGACCCCCGGAAGACTACCGGGTGATAGGTCATCGGTGGAAGTACGGTAACGTATGCAGCTTGATGATACTAATAGGTCGAGGGCTTCATTTCAAGAAGTCCTGAGAACGTCAAAAGAGATTGGAACAGCTTGAAAAGATCGTCTTGTTCTGTGCAGTTGTCAGGGTGCCGAAAGACATCCGACAGATTTCCGGTGGTGATGGCGAAGGGGTTCCACCTGTTCCCATGCCGAACACAGAAGTTAAGCCCTTCAGCGCCGAAAGTACTTGGCTGGAAACGGCCCGGGAGGATAGGTCGCCGCCGGATTCCAAAGAAAGACACTCCATGTGAGTGTCTTTTTTCGTGTTATAAAATGTTGTATATGATTAGAATAAAGAAAAATGGATAAATGAAAAGCGAGAGTTGTTACGAAAAGAGTTTTAGAAGAGATCGTATAAGATTACAGTGCTTTGTAGAAATGAATTCGAGAAATATGTTATAATTATTGATAAGAAAAAAGCATCAAATAACTGTATATCCTCATAGTATCGCAAGTGCGGTGTTTCCCATATAAACAATTACCGTGTGATCGATAAATTTCGTAAAACTTAAAAAATCCGGTTTTGTTTCGTCAGTATATATGTAAGCGAAAGGAGGTGATGAAGCATGGCTGATGCTGCTGGAAAAGAATCTGAACAGAATGAATGGCTGAGACAAATCATCAGAATGTATGAAAAAGACATATTCAGGATATGTTTCTTTTATCTTGGAAATGAAGAGGATGCAAGAGATGCCGCGCAGGAGACATTCCTGAAAGCATGGTGCCGGTACAGAAAATTCCGGAAGGACTGCAGTGAAAAGACATGGCTGATGAAGATAGCTGTCAACAGGTGCAGGGATATGAAACGGAGCGCCTGGTTCAGACGCGTCAGCAGAAATGTCACTCCTGAGCAGATAAACATTCCATATGAACAAACAAATGAGCAGAATGTGGATCTTGCTTCTGCTGTTATGCGACTGGCCGGAAAGCAGAAAGAAGTGATCCTGTTAAGGTATGATCAGGGGATGAGCGTAACGGAAACGGCGAAAGTACTGGGCATTTCTCCTGCGGCAGTGACACAGCGATGCAAGCATGCCCTTGAAACACTCAGAAGGGAACTGACGGAAAATGAAGATATCATTGGATGAAAACAATATGGAACAGCGGATCCATGAGGCACTGGATGCTGCCATGCCGGAATCCAGCAGGTTTCAAACACTCGAAGGCGACATATTTGCAGACCTGAGCAAGGCAAAAAAGCACTACAGGAGATATCACGTTGCCGTTCCGGCATTGATAATCGCACTGCTCTTCCTGTCCACCGCCGCGGCCTACACGGCTGTGCATCTGACCACTGTTTCCGAATGGCTGGGAATTGAAAGCGGGAACGCACCCGGAATAAGCACGCCCATTGAGGGTACGGATGACGTATCCTTTGAACTGACAGGTTTGGCATATCAGGATAACACAATGATCCTCGCGATACACGCGGTTCCCTCACGGGAGGGCATCCTGCTGTATCCTTCGGACCGTTTGGCAACAGGACTCGGTTTGACAGCGCCTGTCAGGTACACGATCCAGGGCGTTCCGGAACCTTACGGGGATCTGCCGCTGAATGAATATATTTCTGCTACTGAACAAGACGTGTGCTGGACGATGCTGCTGCTGACGGGACCGGATGACAGGCAGTTATCAAATGCAAAGTGGGTCATGCAGGAAGACGGCTCCATGATGATCTTTATCGAGATCGTGCCTGTCGAAATGAAAACTGGTGACACATTGAGATTCAGGACTGTGACCGCATCCATGAGCGATGATCAGGCAAGATCGTTCAGCAGATCAGGACTGACCGCGGCCATGCTTCAGAACGGAAGCCGCGGCGAACTGGCTGTTTCAGCGGAGCAATGTCTGTTTGCGGATGAGCCGGTATATTCCACAGAGTCCTATGTGCAGGAAGCGACCGGGATCGAATTCCGAAATATTGCGATATGGAAAACCCCGGCATTCCTTACGGTGTGCTATTCATACAGACTGCCTGAAGAAATCCCGGACAGGGAACAGTCTGTCGTAACGGCTGGCCCGTCAATCATGTATAAGAATGCCGTTTCATTTATCTCATCAGAAGAAATGACGGATGACGGAATATGGGTGGTCTGCAGGGAAACAATACCGACTGTAAGCACTCCATATAATGGCAAACTGATCATTATGACAAATACAGGAAACGGAACAGTCATATCGGAACTGCCCTGGCAGATGACTGCTGACTGAAACTGCAGGATGTACAGCATTTGCAACAGAATATATCAGTATATAAAAGCAGCTCCCGCGAAAACGCGGGAGCTGTGCTGTATTCAGTCATTCGGGACGGATCGATCACACCTTTTTGAATACCGGCATATAGTCGATGGGGGCATCGACCGTTACTGTTCTGTGTCCGTCGAAAACTTCTCCGGTGGAAGTCAGCTGCCACTTGCCGCGGGGGAGATACACCTCGCGTGAGAATTGATTGAGATTGAAAACGGGTGCACAGAGGTATTCACTGCCGAACATATACTGATCATCCAGTTCCCAGCATTTCTTATCCTCGGGGAACTCGTAGAACATGGCACGGATAAGGGGAGAGCCGTCCGCTGAGGCCTGCTCGTAGAGAGATTTGATGTAATCATGCATGGAAACGCGGATATCGTAGTATTTCCTCATGATGGCATAGTTGTCCTCGCCGTAACTCCACAGTTCGTTGGGCTGGCCGGTGTGAAGGTATCCGCCGCCCCAGTCGCGGTCATCGAGCGCCGGGATATTGTAGGGGCCGCGGTCGCCGTGCATGCGGAAGACTGCGGAATAGACGGCGAACTGATACCAGCGGATGAGCAGCTGGCGGAAATCGGGGTCGTTCACATCATCGGTCATGAATCCGCCGATATCGGTGGTCCACCAGGGAATGCCCGCGAGGCCCATATTGAGGCCGCACTGCAGCTGATCTTTGAAGGCTTCAAAGGTGGAGGGCACATCGCCGCTCCAGATCACATTGCCGTATTTCTGACTGCCTGCCCAGCCGCAGCGGAGAAGATTGACAACGGGCTCATCCTTTGCTTCCTTCATTTTGTCAAAGAAGATGCGGCTGAACATCTGGGGGTACATATTGCTGCATTCCAGCGCGGGGCCTTCGCAGTAGCGGTAGTTCTCGAAATCATACACACCGTAATCGGGCTCGGAATTATCCAGCCAGAAAGCATCGATGCCTATATCGTAGTAGTTCTTTTTGCATACATTCCACATGTATTCTTTTGTTCCGGGATTGAAGGGATCGATCTCCACGCAGTCGCCCTGATAATCGTAGGTCTGCGCGGCGCCGCGCTCTGTGCGGATCAGCAGCCCCTTGTCCATCATGGGACCGAAGTTCTCGCTTCTGCGGTCCACAGAGGGCCAGATGCTGACGATGACGCGGATGCCCATGCTGTGAAGTTCATCACACATGGCCTTGGGATCGGGCCAGTAGGTTTTGTCCCATTTCCAGTCGCCCTGAACGGTCCAGTGGAAGAAATCGATAACGATCTGATCGATCTTAATGCCGGCTTCCTTATAGGCGCGGGCAACGGACAGCACTTCATCCTGGGTGCGGTAGCGAAGCTTGCACTGCCACAGGCCCATCAGTTTTTCGGGGAAGGCGGGGGCGCGACCGGTGACCGCAGTATATCTTTCAAGGATCGCTTTGGGCTTTCCGGCGGCGCAGATCCAGTAATCCATCTGCCTTGTGCTGCGGGCGATCCATTCGGTGTAGTTTTTGCCGAAGGTGACACTGCCGACCGCGGGATTGTTCCAAAGCATGCCGTAGCCGAGACTGCTGATCATGAAGGGAACGGAAATCTGGCTGTTGCGCTGGGCCAGTTCCAGGATGGAACCCTTCAGATCCATGTAGGGCTGCTGGTACTGGCCCATGCCGAAGATCTTTTCTCCGTCATTGCTCTCAAACTTGACATCAAGCCGGTAGCCTGTGCCGCCGGTGATGCCTTTCCATTCGCGGTTGATTGTCTTCAGGCAGCGGCTCTCTCTGGAGAGCGTGCCGTCATACATGCGGTAGTATTCCCGCAGGATCAGTTTGTCATCCCTGTAGAAGGAGATGATACCGCAGAAGTTTACGACAGCCCTGATATGTCCGTTGATGATCGTTCCCACAGGCGACATATAGCTGCCGTAGCCGCCGGTGAACTTCTCCTGAGAGATCTCAACTCTGGGTTGGGTGCGGCCGGGCTTTTCGGTGAGCGCCCAGTCATGATCTGTAAAATTGCCGTAGGGAGCGGAGCGGACGCGCAGTGCGTCTTTTCCCCAGGCTTCAATGCGGACAGTTTCGCCGTTATGACAGAATACAAGAGCGTTCTGCTGATTCTCAAACTGCATGATATGACCTCCTGTTGTTATTCCATATTTATTATAACGGATATCGTAAACGATTACAATATGAAAAATCAATTTGTTTTCCGTAAAATACGTGATAGCGTGTGATGACGCATTTGCTGTGAAAACATGAAATGCTGTTTGTCTTTTACAGGTCTGTATGGTATAATGTGCAGGAAAGTTCACAGGCTGACCTGAAAGGAACACATTTGTCCATGAAACTCACTTTCTGTCCTCTGTTCAGCGGCTCCGCGGGAAACGCGCTGCTGGTGTGCGGGGGAGATACACGCATACTGATCGACTGCGGAATGACCGGAAAACAGATATCCGAGGCGCTGGCAAGCGTGGGTGTGCTGCCGGAGACTCTGAACGGCATGATCATCACCCATGAACATTCCGATCATATCAAGGGCGCCGGGATCATCAGTCGCAAATATCATATTCCGATCTATGCAAATGAACCGACATGGAACGCCATGAGCAGGAGCATTGGTGATATAGACCGTCAGAACCGCCGTTTTTTTGACTCTGACGCGGATTTTATGATAGGCGACCTTTTTATCAAGCCGTTCCTGATCCCGCACGACGCGGCACAGCCGGTAGGTTTTCATGTGCATTACGGCAACCGCAGCGTTGCCACCGCCACTGACATGGGGCATATGCTGAAACGGGTGTATGAAGAGATCAGAACGGCGGATCTGGTGCTGCTGGAGAGCAATCACGATCCGCAGATGCTGATGGATAACCCTCACTATTCCTACGCACTGAAACAGCGTATTCTGGGCAATCACGGGCATCTGTGCAATGAGGTGTGCTCCAAGACCCTTGTGAAACTGTGTGAGGCGGGTGTGCATCACGCGATACTGGGCCACCTGAGCGGCGAGAACAACACGCCGAAGCTGGCGATGGATACGGCGGTCGAAACGCTGTGCAACGCCGGCGTGGTGCTTGGAGAGGATATGACGGTGGATATGTCCTGGCGGGACCGCCCGGGCAATGTATATACCATTGAATAAGAAGGCGGAGAGGAAAATGAAGATACATGTTCTCGGATGCTACGGACCGTACCCCGCTCCCGGAGAGGCTACCAGCGGATATCTGATCGAGGCCGCGGGGAAAAAGATCCTGCTGGACTGCGGCGCGGGCGTGGCGGGAAAACTGATGAAGATCATATCTCCCGCGGAGCTGGACTGTGCTGTCTTTTCCCATCTGCATTATGACCACATGAGCGATATCAGCGTGATCAGCTATCATTTTCAGCTGCACGGGGGAGTGCTGCCGGTCTATCTTCCGCCCGAGGAGCAGTCTTTCCGCAGGGAGATCCTGAATGTGCCCATGCTCGCGCTGAACGATGAACAAGATCACTTTGATATCGGGGAGGTTCATATCGATACCATGCCGGTGCGGCATCCTGTGCCCTGCAGGGCGATACGGATCACCGCGGAGGGAAAGTGCTTCGCCTTTACCGGAGATACCAATGTATGTGACGGACTGGCTGATTTTTGCAGAGGTGCGGATGCGCTGCTGGCGGACAGCGCCTTTAAAAGCAGTGTGTGGAGCGATGCGAAGCCTCATATGAGCGCGCGCCATTGCGCGGAGCTTGCAAAGGAAGCCGGTGCCGAGCGACTCTATCTGACGCACATCAACCCGGATAATGATCCGCAGGAACTGCTGGATGAAGCGAGTGAACTGGTTCCGGATGTGCAGATCGTATATCCCGGACTTTGCATAGAACTATGAAGACACGCAGCTTTTTTACCGAGCGCCCGCTGGTCGGGATCGCTCTGGCACTGGGCTGCGGGATCGCGGCCGGCTATTATGCCGGCTTTTTGCTGTGGGCACTGCTGGCCGGACTGGGTCTTTCCATCCTGCTCATCGTGATCTGCGGCTGTACGAAGCATACTGTGATCCCGGGCTTTATGCTGCTGGCGTTTTTCCTGGGGATGCTTCTTTGCGGAAGACAGGTAAATCAGCCCCTGCCCGCTGAGGGAAAGTACATCGTGACCGGTGTTGTGGACGGCGAGGTGAGGGCGGACAGCACCGGGAAGAACAAGACCTATCTGAGGGATACTGTCCTCTTTGATGAGGAGACCGGGATGTCATTCGAGGCGGGAAAGGTGTATCTGACGCTGACTCCGGAAGAAAACGGCTTTATGCTCCGGTCTTCTCAGGAGATCCGGCTGAACGGAACAGTGTATCATCCGTCCTCCCGGGACAATCCGTACGGCTTTGATTTCCGGCTCTTCCTGCTGACAAAGGGCGTTCATACCGGCGTTTCATCCTATGAACAGCCTGAAATACTGAATGAGCATGTGTTCTCGGTCAGCGGCTTGTTGTACGATCTTCGCGCTGCCATGGCGGAAAGATGCCGGCTGGTATTCGGTGAGGAGAGCGCGCTGCCGGCTGCGCTGCTGCTGGGAAACAGGACAGACCTGCCGGAGGAAACACAGGCGGCGTTTACGAATGCCGGCATCGCGCACCTTCTGGCTGTATCGGGCCTGCATGTGTCGCTGCTGGCGGCGGCGCTGATGCTGCTGCTGAAACCTTTCCATCTGCCGCCCTGGGCACGGCTCACCGCTGTTTCCGTGTTCCTGCTGCTGTACTGCGCGGTGGTGGGCTTTTCCGCGTCTGTTGTCAGAGCGTCCATCCTCACATTCATCATGCTGCTTTCTGTCGTTGCGAGGCGGCGCACTGATCCGCTGACCGCGCTGTCCGCCGCATTCATCGGTATCCTGCTGATCAGGCCGCTTGATCTGTTCACCAACGGGTTCATCCTTTCCTTCTCTGCTGTGCTGGGGATCATCCTTTTCGGGGATCTGCTGACCGTGCTGCGGCCCCAAAGAAGCAGGATACTGGGGAAAGTGTGGGACATATGGAAGACGACGCTGGCTGCGCAGTTCGGGGTGACAATACCTGTGATCTGCTGCTATCACAGCATCTCGCTGATCGGCTTTCTGATCAATCCGCTCGCGTGCGCTGTGATGGGCATCCTGCTGCCTGTGTACGCGGTCATCTACATCATTGGCTGGATATGGGCGGGAGCGGGCGTATTTCTCGGAAATATCATCGGATATGTGACCGGCGGCTTTACATGGGCGGTAGACAAGCTGAGCAGCCTGCCCTTTGCCACTGTTCGTACGGCAACACCTTCTGTGCTGATCATTCTGCTGATCGCCGCCGGGTTGTTCCTGCTGACGCGGTACGCTGTATTCAATAAAAAGATCAGATTTCCTCTGGCGGCTGCGTGTCTGGCCGGAGCACTGGTGCTGTGTTTCACAACCGGTGACAGTTTGCTCCGCTACGTGCAGCTCTCCATGGGGCAGGCCGACAGCGCGATCATCATAGATGGTGACAAAACTGTCGTGATCGATACCGGGGAAGACGGGGGAGATGTGTGCAATTTTCTTCTGGCCAATGACCGTGACGCCGACTGCCTGATCATCACGCATCTGCACGCGGACCATGCCGGCGGCGTGATGAAACTGATACAGAATGATATACGGATCGGCACTGTGTATCTGCCTGCTGAGGCGGAAACGCACACCGGCAACCGTGAAATGCTGGATCTGCTGCAGATCATCCGGGAACGGGGCATACCGGTCTGCTATCTTTCCAGAGGCGATACAGTATCAACAGACAGAGTGACCTGCTCGGTATTATGGCCGGAGGCCGGAAAACAGCAGCCTGCAGAGGATGCCAACAGTTATTCCATGACGATGCTGATCGATATGGACGGCGTCAAACTGCTTCATATGGGCGATGTGGGACAGGCCTATGAACTGTATTCCGCCTGCGGCGCGGATATACTGAAGGTGGCGCACCACGGAAGCAGGACGGCTACCACAGACGCGTTTCTGGACATCGTTGCTCCCTCCTGCGCGATCATTACATCGTCCCGCACCAGTTCAAGCCTTCCGCACAGCGAAACACTGCAAAGACTTGACGGGAAGGGAATAAAGGTATATCGTACTGATGAGACAGCCGCGCTTACAGTCTGCTGTGAGGACGGCGCATATACCATCACAGCATACAGAGGTATTCCATGAACCACAATGAGTTTTTTACCGCCTTACAGAACGGAAGGATCGCCGGATGCTACTGTCTGGAAGGCGTTGAAGAATTTCATAAAGAAAAAGCGCTCGAACTGCTGAGAGAGAAGCTGCTTCAGGGCGGGTACGCCGAAATGAACGAGGTGCTTCTGAATGATCCCGACGCGGATACACTGATCGCCGCCTGTGAAACGCTCCCCTTTATGGCTGAGAAAAGGCTGGTGATCGTGCGTGAAAGCAGTCTTCTTACCGGCAACAAACCGAAAGACTTTGATGAAGACCGTGCTGTGGAGCAGCTGAAGGATTATTTACTGAATCTGCCTGATACCGTGTGCCTCGTGTTCTATGTGAGAGGGAAGGTGGACGGAAGAAAGAAATTCTATAAGATCCTGCAGAAACAGGCGAAGATGGTGCTTTTCGATCAGCTGAGCGATGCTGAACTGACCGAATGGGTCAAAGAACAGGCAAAAGTGCGCGGCAAAGTGATGGATGATGACCCGGTGCAGAAACTGTGGTTCACCGCCGGACGGGATCTGACACTGCTTTCCAATGAACTGGACAAGCTGCGTGACTATACGGGGACAAGGAAAAAGATCACCGCGGACGATATTGAAGCCATATGCACTAAAACAACTGAGTATAAGATATTCGATCTTTCAAAAATGCTGCTGTCCCATCAGGGAAGGAAAGCCTTTGATCTGCTGGAAACGATGCTGACGGACGGCGAGAGACGGGTCAATCTGCTTTCGATGCTGGGCAGGCAGTGCCGGCAGCTGCTGTGCATGTATGACTACAGTGATGCCTATTCCGCCTCAACGGGCCTCGGGATCCCCTACGGTGCCGCGAAGGAATTGAGGGAGGCACAGAAGCACTACACGAAGGTGCGTGTGGAGAGCATGTGCGATGAATGCCTCGAAATGGAATATCAGATCAAAAGCGGCGAAATGGAAGAGACCGGGGCGCTGGAGAAAGTGATGCTGCGGATCCTGGCGCTCTATAAACAATGATACCGGAAAAGGGCAGGAATGCATGAAAGAGATATTGAAAGCGGCCGGAGTGGATGTTTCCGATAAGGTCTGCAATGATCTGGCCGTATACATGGATATGCTCACGGAATGGAACAAAGTGATGGACCTGACAAATGTGCCGGCAGAGGAGATCCCCCTCAGGCATTTCGCTGATTCACTTCTTCCGTATGCTATGGGGATGATCAGGAGAGGTTCCTCTCTTGCCGATGTGGGAACAGGGGCCGGGTTTCCGGGACTGCCGCTGGCGATCGCCGATCCGTCCTTGAAGGTGACCCTGATCGATGCGCTTCAGAAAAGATGCGATTTTCTGAATGCTGTATGTGAAAAACTGGGCCTCAGGAATGTGACGGTCCTTCATCTTCGCGCGGAGGATGCCGGACGGGACAAAAAACTGAGGGAAAAGTTCGATTACGCGGTCGCCAGGGCTGTGGCACCCCTGAATGTGCTGGAGGAATATCTGCTCCCGCTGGTGAAGGCCGGAGGTGAAGCGCTTTGCTGGAAGGGACCGGCCGTCAGGGACGAGATGGAGGCAGGGGAGAATGCTGCCGCCATCCTCGGCGGAAAGCTTGAGACCGTCACCGCTGTTCCCGGCGTGGGGGACGGGCATTGCGTGGTCAGGATCAGCAAGATGCATCCGACACAGAAGGAATACCCGCGAAAGAGCGGGACTCCGGCGAAAAAACCGCTTGGCATATAAATATGCGGGAAAGATGATCACCGTTCCATGGTGATGCCGGTATATTTATCATATGAGATCACGGATGGGCAGGGAATACTCCCTGTTCATCCTCTTTTGTTATAGACAGAGTACCCGAGGCAACAACTGTATACCCATTATTTTTTCGCTTTAGAATACAAAAAGTCCGTGCCCAAAGGACACGGACAGGAATATTGCTTTATGCTCAGCCTTCGATCACGCGGACGCGGACTACGTTCTGCAGCTTGCTCAGAGCGCTGATCAGGGTCTCATCGGGAGCCTGGCACATTTCCAGAACGCTGACGGCGATATCGCCGCGGCTCTTGTTGAGCATGTTCTGAATGTTGATGCCGCGGCCGCCGATCAGGGAACTGATGGCGCTCACGACACCGGGCTGATTGCGGTGGATGACTTCCACGCGGCTGCCTTCAGGCATGCCCAGATTGATCTCAGGCATGTTGACGCTGTTGCGGATGATGCCCTTTTCCAGATAATCGCGGATCTCTTCGGCAGCCATCTCGGCGCAGCGGTCTTCGCTTTCGGGAGTGGAGGCGCCCAGATGAGGCAGGCATACGATGCCCTTTTCATTCAGCAGAGCGTCGGTGGGGAAGTCGGTGACATAGCAGGCGATCTTTCCGGACGCGATACCGGCCTTGACATCATCGAAATTGGCCAGTTCAGCGCGGGAGAAGTTCATGATACGGACGCCGTCTTTGAGACCGGCGAAGAAGTTGGCATTCAGCATGCCCTTGTTTTCAGCGAGAAGCGGAATGTGCAGGGTGATGTAATCAGCATCCTTCACGGCTTCTTCAACGGTGTTGGCGCGGTGTACGCTGCGGCTCAGCGCCCAGGCGTGAGCAACGGAGATGTAGGGGTCGTAGCCCGCAACTTCCATGCCGAAGCCCTGAGCGGCGATATTGGCCACGATGGCACCGATGGCGCCAAGACCGATCACAGCCAGCTTCTTTCCCTTCAGTTCGGGACCGACAAACTGGGCTTTGCCTTTTTCGACCAGCTTCTCCACGCCCTCTTTGCCCTTCAGTTCCTTCGCCCAGGCGATACCGCCGGAGATGTCACGGCTGGAGAGCAGCAGGCCTGCCATGACCAGTTCAGCCACAGCGTTGGCATTGGCACCGGGGGTGTTGAAAACAACGATGCCCTGATCGGTGCACTTGTCCAGAGGGATATTGTTGACACCGGCACCGGCGCGGGCGATGGCCAGCAGAGATTCAGGCATCACCATATCATGCATGGCGGCGCTGCGGACCAGGATGCCCTCGGGAGCGGGCTCGGCATCGGAGATCATGTACTGATTGGCGCTCAGCACATTGTGGATGACGGGGGAAATGGAATTGAGCGTTTTGATCTTATACATTGCGGTACTCCTTACTTGTTCTGCATGGCGAACTGCTTCATCACATCGATCAGCTTGTCAACGCCTTCCATGGGCATGGCGTTGTAGATGCTGGCACGCATACCGCCCACCAGACGGTGTCCCTTCAGACTGGCCAGACCATTGGCGGCGGCGAACTTGACGAAGGCGGCGTCGGTATCGGGATTGCCGGTCACGAAGGTGACGTTCATGATGGAACGGTCTTCCTTTTTGGCGGGGTTGGAGTAGAAACCGCTGTTGTCGATGAAATCATACAACTTGGCGGCCTTGGCCTGATTGATCTTCTCGATGGCTTCTACGCCGCCCTGGGCCTTCAGCCACTTCATGCACTCGCCGGCTACATAGATGGCGAAGGTGTTGGGAGTGTTGATCATGCTGCCGTTCTCGGCTTCCTTTTCCCAGTTCATGATCTTGGGGCAGTCCTTGCGGGCGCGGCCGAACAGATCCTTGCGGATGATGGCAACGCACAAGCCGGAGATACCGATGTTCTTCTGAGCGCCGGCATAGATGACACCGAACTTGTTCACATCGTAAACTTCGCCCAGGATGTTGCTGCTCATATCGGCCACCAGGGGAGCGGGGCCTTCGGGCAGCTTGGTGTAATGGGTTCCGAAAATGGTGTTATTGGTGGTGATATGCACATAATCGGCATCGGCATTCAGCTTGCCGGTCCAATCGGGAATGTAGGTGTAATTGTCATCACGGGAGGAAGCGATGATACGGGCATCGCCGTACTTGGCGGCTTCCACGGCGCTGCCGTGAGCAAAGTTGCCGCTGTCGATGTAATCAGCCTTGCCGGTAGCCATCAGATTGTAGGGAACGCCGGCGAACATCAGGGTGGCGCCGCCGTGCAGGAACAGTACGGCATAGTCATCGCTGATGTGCATCAGGTCACGCAGGGTGGCTTCGGCTTCATCGTAGATCGCGAGATAATCCTTGCCGCGATGGCTCATCTCCATGACGGACATACCGGTAGTGCCGTAAGTGAGCAGTTCAGCCTGCAGTTTTTCCAGCACGGGAAGGGGAAGAGTGGAAGGTCCGGGAGAGAAATTATAAACACGATCCATGGTTTGCCTCCTAAAATCGAATTCATCTGAATTCTTATTATCTGATTGGGACGAAATTTGCCCGCATGGTCAAATACGTACCAACTGATAATATTATGGACCTCTTTGATGGATAATGCAATAGGTTGTACAGCAAAAGTACAATTGTATACAGAATATGACACGGCGACGTGTACAGGCATTGAAAACACGGCAAATTATGAAAGAAAAACGCGGCCCTTTCGGACCGCGCTGAGTAGAATCAGATCAGTACATTCCGCCCATTCCGGGGTTGCCGGCGGGGGCAGGAGGTTCGGGAGCGGGGATATCGGTGACCAGGGATTCGGTGGTCAGCACCATGGCGGCGATGGAGGCGGCGTTCTGCAGAGCACTGCGGGTCACCTTGGTAGGATCGATGATGCCGCGCTCGATCATGTCGACATACTCACCCTTCAGGGCATCGTATCCGTAACCGACCTTGCGGCTGCGGCGGATAGTCTCGATGATCACGCTGCCGTCGATACCGGCGTTCAGAGCGATCTGACGCATGGGCTCTTCCATGGCGCGCAGTACGATGGCGGCACCGGTTTTGGCATCGCCGGTCAGCTTGTTCATGGCAGCCTGCACCTTGGCCATGCAGTTCAGCAGGGCGACACCGCCGCCGGGCACGATGCCCTCTTCAACAGCGGCACGGGTGGCGGCCAGAGCGTCTTCGATGCGCATCTTGCGCTCTTTCATTTCAACTTCGGTAGCGGCACCTACCTGGATGACGGCTACGCCGCCGGCCAGCTTGGCGAGACGCTCCTGCAGCTTTTCACGGTCATAATCGCTGGTGGTATCGGCGATCTGGGTGCGGATCTGCTGTACGCGGGCAGCGATCTCATCCTTGTCACCGGCGCCATCGATGATGGTGGTGTTGTCCTTATCCACCTTCACCTGATGGGCACGGCCCAGCATGCTCATGTCAGCGGTCTTCAGATCCAGACCGACTTCCTCGCTGATCACCTGACCGCCGGTCAGCACAGCGATGTCACGCAGCATTTCCTTGCGGCGGTCGCCGAAACCGGGGGCCTTGACGGCAACGCAGGTGAAGGTGCCGCGGATCTTGTTGACGACCAGAGTGGCAAGCGCTTCGCCTTCGACATCCTCGGCGATGATGAGCAGCTTGCGGCCCTGCTGCACGACCTGCTCCAGAACGGGCAGGATCTCCTGGATGTTGCTGATCTTCTTATCGGTGATCAGGATCATGGGATCATCCAGAACAGCTTCCATTTTATCGGTATCGGTCACCATGTAGGCGCTGGCATAGCCGCGGTCGAACTGCATGCCTTCAACGGTGGTCAGCTCGGTCTTCATGGTCTTGCTTTCTTCAACGGTGATAACGCCGTCCTTGCCGACCTTCTCCATGGCGTCGCTGATGAGAGCACCGATGGCTTCATCACCGGCGGAGATGCTGGCGGCCTGGGCAATGGCCTGCTTGCCGCTGATGGGGGCGGAGATATCCTTCAGCCCCTGAACGGCGGCGTCAACGGCGGATTCGATACCGCGGCGCAGCACCATGGGGTTGGCACCGGCAGCCAGGTTCTTCAGTCCTTCACGGACGATGGCCTGAGCCAGAAGGGTGGCGGTGGTGGTGCCGTCGCCGGCAACATCATTGGTCTTGGTGGCAACTTCCTTGATCAGCTGGGCGCCCATGTTCTCGAAGGGGTCTTCCAGTTCGATCTCCTTGGCGATGGTGACACCGTCATTGGTGATGAGGGGAGCGCCGTACTTCTTGTCCAGTACTACATTGCGGCCCTTGGGTCCGAGGGTGATCTTAACGGTATTGGCCAGGGCGTTCAGGCCGTTTTCCAATGCCTTGCGGGCTTCGTCGCCGTACTTAATCTGCTTTGCCATAACTGTTCGCCTCCATTATTCCACGATGGCCAGAATGTCGCTCTGACGCACGATGATGTATTCTTCTCTTTCGAGCTTGACTTCGGTGCCGGCATACTTGCTGTAGATCACTTTGTCGCCGACCTTCACGTTCATCTTTACTTCCTTGCCGTCTACCAGTCCGCCGGGGCCGACAGCCAGTACTTCAGCCATCTGGGGCTTTTCCTTGGCAGTTCCGGGAAGGACGATACCGCTCTTGGTGGTCTCTTCCATTTCTACATTTTTGATGACAACACGGTCACCCAAAGGCTTAATCTTCATAGAATGATCCTCCTTGAATCCTTGTTTTAGCACTCTCGATGCTTGAGTGCTAATTCAGCATACATAGTTTATCTCATTCCTCTATGTTGTGCAAACAGTGCGGATGCGGATAACTGCCGATATTCGCTGAAAACATGAAAAATTATTTGAAAATCTCTTACATACTGCATAAAACTCAAAAATACTCTCAAATACTCAAAATTTCGATTTTATGTGCATTTCATGACAGATTCATGCTATATTATTAGTATAAAAAGGTGTTTCGGAGGAGTTATGCTGGCTGAACTGCTGCTGAACTGGTATGATCTGCATCAAAGAAGATTTGTTTTTCGCGGCCCAAAGGATCCCTATCTTGTGTGGGTCAGCGAGATCATGCTTCAGCAGACACGGACTGAAACAGTAGAGGACTACTACATACGGTTCACAAAGCGTTTTCCGGATATCAGGTCTCTGGCCGCCGCGGATGAGGGCGATGTGCTGAAGGCCTGGGAGGGTCTCGGCTATTATTCCCGTGCCAGAAATATGCAAAAGTGCGCGCGCGTGATTTGCGATAAGTACGGCGGAATCTTTCCGGATGATTATGAAAAGGTTCGGGCGCTTCCCGGCATCGGTCCCTATACGACAGCCTCTGTTCTGTCCATTGCCT
Source organism: Clostridiales bacterium (assembly GCA_017577285.1). Classification (GTDB taxonomy): domain Bacteria; phylum Bacillota; class Clostridia; order Christensenellales; family Aristaeellaceae; genus ZC3RG03. The sequence continues at coordinate 5,160 of PITV01000021.1, read as the reverse complement.
TTGACAGGCCGTATCCCGCCATGGACGGAAACCTGACACGGGTGCTGAGCAGGGTGTACGGCGTAAGGGAATGCGTGGATACACCGGCTGTCGCGGAGCAGCTCAGGCGGATCGGCGAGAGGGAAATGCCCGCACGCCGCTGCGGGGATTTCAATCAGGCGCTGATGGATATCGGCGCTACCATATGCCTGCCGGGAACGCCGGATTGCGAGGCTTGTCCGCTGCAGGAAATCTGCGATGCCTGTAAAAAGGGCGATGCGCCAGCACTGCCTGTCAAAAAAGAAGCAAAGCCGCCTGTTCCTGTGAGCGTGAGCGTGCTGATCATCAAACAGGGCGGCCGCGTGCTGATGCAGCAGAGAGAGCAGACACTGCTGAAAGGCCTGTGGACCTATCTGCTGTTTGAGAATAAGGACAGGGATCAGATATTGAGTGAACTGAAAAGAGCGGGGATCGAATGCGTGTTCCTCCGTGAAATGGGAAAGGCGGTGCATGTTTTCACTCACAGGATATGGAATATGACCATATTCGAGTGTGAAATGAGACCGGAACTGAATGTGCCGGCGGGGTACCTTGCCGTGACAAAAAACGAGATGGAAAAACTGCCCATGCCGGTGGCGATGAAAGCCGCGCGCAAACTGTGCATGGATGAAGTATTTGTCCGATAATCGACCTGTTCATCTATATAAGAAACAATGTGATTGTTTTTTTGCTGTTCACCCTGTATTTATATTGACAAAGAGGGAGCCTGTGGCTATAATCTGTTGCAATGGCGCTGACGGAGAATGCCGCGCCGCTTTGCCCGCAGAGAAATGGCGGTAGGTGCAAGCCATGGGGCAAAAGAGCGAAAGGCATCTGTATCTCCCGAGCCGGAAGGAAGAAAGGACATTTTCCGTATGTCCCGGTAGAACCTTTCCGTGAAGCCGCGTGAGGGCAAAAGGCTTTATCATGAGCCTGAGTGGTATGATCTGTGAGGGTCATGCAATTTGAGTGGTACCGCGGGCAATACACGCTCGTCTCAAAGTGTTATTTTGGGACGGGCGTTTTCTTTGTTTCACAGGAACGGAAAAGCTGTCCGGAGAAGGGAGAAAGGCAGATGGATTTCAAGCGCATCGTGCTGCTGAGCGGTCATTACGGCTCCGGAAAGACCAATATTGCCGTGAATATCGCCAAGGAACTGAAGAAACAGCATGACCGCGTTGTGATCGCCGATGTGGACATCGTTAATCCCTATTTCCGCGCGGCTGATTCCCGGAAGGAACTGGAGGATGCCGGCATCCGGCTGCTCTGCTCCGAGTTCGCCTCCTCCAATGTGGATCTTCCCGCTCTGCCTCAGGATATCTACTCCATTACTGATGACAGATCCCTGTCCGCCGTGTTCGATGTGGGCGGTGATGACCGCGGCGCCCTGGCGCTGGGCCGCTGGCGGGATGCCATCATGCAGGAAGACAATTACGAGATGCTGCTGGTCATCAACTGCTACCGCCCGCTGACCCGGAATGTGCCGGATACACTGGAGGTCATGCACGAGATCGAATACGCTGCCGGGATGCGATTCACCGCCATCGTGAACAACTCCAATCTGGCAGGGGAGACCACTCCCGAAACCGTGCTGAACAGCATGCAGTATGCAAAGGATGTATCTGATGCTACCGGTCTTCCGGTCAAAATGACTACTGTGTTTGAACATCTGTATCCTTCGCTTGAGGGGAAAATAGAAAACCTGTTTCCTCTTAAGCTTCAAGATAAAATCATCTGAGGATAAAGAAGAAAGAAGGAGAAAAGAAAATGGCAAAGATCAATCTGACATTCAAGACCGATCTGTGCAAGGGATGCGGACTGTGCGTGAACGCGTGCCCCAAGGGCCTGATCGAGATCGCGGCCGACAAGATCAATCATAAAGGGCATCATCCGGCTCAGATCACCGAGCCCGACAAGTGCGTCGGATGCGCTTCCTGCGCCATGATGTGCCCCGACTGTGTCATTACCATTGAAAGGGTGTGAGAAAAAGATGAGTGAAAAAGTATTGATGAAGGGAAACGAAGCCCTGGCTGAGGCCGCTATCCAGGCCGGCTGCCGGCATTACTTCGGCTATCCCATCACCCCCCAGACCGAGGTCGCTGCCTACATGGCGAAGCGTATGCCCAAGATCGGCGGCACCTTCCTGCAGGCCGAGAGCGAGATCGCCGATATCAATATGGTGTACGGCGTTGCTTCCACCGGCTATCGTGTAATGACATCCTCTTCTTCTCCCGGAATCAGCCTTAAGAGCGAAGGACTCTCCTATATGGCGGGTGCCGATCTGCCTGCTCTGGTCGTCAACGTGCAGCGCGGCGGCCCCGGTCTGGGCGGTATCCAGCCCAGCCAGAGCGACTATTTCCAGGCCACCAAGGGCGGCGGACACGGCGATTATCACATGATCGTTCTGGCTCCCTCCTCCGTGCAGGAAATGGCAGACCTGACCATCAAGGGATTTGATCTGGCGGACAAATACCGCATGACCAGCATGATCCTGGCGGACGGTACCATCGGCCAGATGATGGAACCTGTTTCCATCACCGCTCCCGAAAAGAAGGAATATGACAAGAGCTGGACTGTGACCGGCACAAAGATGCAGCGCAAGCACAACATCATCAATTCTCTGTTCCTGGATCCCGATGAACTGGAGCGCTCCAACTTCGCCCGCTATGAGAAGTACGCGAAGATCGAAGCCGAGGAAGCCATGGCTGAGAATTACCTGATGGATGACGCCGAGATCTGCGTGGTCGCTTTCGGTATCGCCGCCCGCGTTGCCAAGAACGCCATCACCGAAGCCCGCAGGCAGGGCATCAAGGTGGGTCTTGTCCGTCCCATCACCCTGTGGCCGTTCCCTGTGAATGATCTGAAGGCTGCCGCTGAAAAGTGCCACACTTTCCTGAGCGTGGAACTGAGCATGGGTCAGATGATCTATGATATCCGCATGGCTACCGATTGCAGGCGTCCTGTGGAACTGTGCAACCGCGCCGGCGGCATCATTCCCTCTCCCGAAGAGGTTTATGCCAAGATCATTGATATCGCCAAGAAGGGAGGCAACCTGTAATGATCATTTTTGACAAACCCAAGGCATTGACGGATGTGCCTCTGCATTACTGCCCCGGCTGCACTCACGGTATCGTGCACCGTCTGGTGGCCGAAGCCATTGACGAACTGGGCATCGAAGGCAAGACTATCGGTGTGGCTCCCGTAGGCTGCTCCGTTATGGCTTACAACTACTTCAACTGCGATATGGTGGAAGCGGCTCACGGCCGTGCCCCTGCTGTCGCCACCGGCCTCAAGCGCGCCGATCCCGAAAACCACATCGTTTTCTCCTATCAGGGAGACGGCGACCTGGCTTCCATCGGCACCGCCGAAACTGTTCACGCTGCCGCGCGCAACGAGAACATCACTGTGATCTTCATCAACAACGCCATTTACGGCATGACCGGCGGCCAGATGGCGCCCACCTCTCTGCCCGGACAGGTCACTCAGACCTCTCCCTACGGCCGTGATGTGAAGGCCTGCGGCTATCCCATCAAGGTGTGCGAGATGCTGGCTGCGCTGGACGGCCCCGAGTATCTGGAGCGCGTAGCTGTGAACAATGTGGCTCATGTGCGCGCCGCCAAGAAGGCCATCAAGAAGGCCTTCCAGAACCAGATCGACGGCAAGGGCTTCTCTCTGGTGGAAGTCATCTCTTCCTGCCCCACCAACTGGGGCATGACGCCTCAGAAGGCGCTGCAGTGGGTGGAGGACAAGATGATCCCCTACTATCCGCTGGGCGTGTATAAGGACAGAAGCGCGAAGGAGGCGGAAGTATGACACATTCTTATCTGATCGCCGGTTTCGGCGGACAAGGTCTGCTCTTCGCAGGTAAGTTTCTGGTCAACAAGGGCATGATGGAAGGCAAGGAAGTATCCTGGCTGCCCTCCTACGGCCCCGAAATGCGCGGCGGCACTGCCAACTGCTCCGTCATCATTTCAGATGATCCCGTGGGCAGCCCCATCGTGGATCATCCCAACATCCTGATGGTCATGAACCTGCCTTCCCTGGACAAGTATGAGAATGCTGTTCAGAAGGGCGGCATGATCGTGGTGGATTCCTCTCTCATCGAGCGCAAGGTCGTTCGCGATGATGTGAAGGCGATCTATGTGCCTGCCACCCAGATGGCAGATGATAACGGCCTGAAGGGCCTGGCCAACATGATCCTGGCAGGACGCATCCTGAAGGAACTGGGCGAGTTCAATGATGAACAGGTGGAAGCTGCCCTCAAGAAAGTCGTTTCCGTCAAGCATCCCGATATGTATGATTTCAACCTGACCGCTCTCAAGCTGGGCGCGGCCTATGAAGGATAACAGGAGGAAATTGCAATGCTGAATATCAGGTTTGAAAAGGCTGCTTCTCTCAAAGCGAAGCCCACCGATGAATCCGCTCTCGGCTTCGGTCAGATCTTTACCGATTATATGGCGATCATTGACTGGAACTACAAGGACGGCTGGCATGATGCCCGCATCGTTCCTTTTGCTCCTCTCATGATGCATCCCGCCGCCACCTGCCTGCACTACGGCGCCGAGATCTTTGAGGGACTGAAGGCTTACCGCCGCACTGACGGCGGCATCCAGATGTTCCGCCCCGAAATGAACGCCCGCCGCATGATCAATTCCGCCGAGCGTCTGTGCCTGCCCCAGCTGCCCGAGGAAGACTTCCTGCAGCTGCTGGATGAATTCGTCCGTGTCGAAAAGGACTGGACTCCCTATTCCGCCGGCACCAGCCTGTATCTGCGCCCCTTCGAATTCGGCTGTGATGAGACCCTGGGCGTGCATACCGTAAAGCACGCGCAGTTCATCATCATTGCCAGCCCCGTCGGCAGCTACTACAAAGAGGGTCTGGCTCCCGTATCCATCATGATTGAGGATAAGGATGTCCGCGCCGTCCGCGGCGGTACCGGCTATGCCAAGTGCGGCGGAAACTACGCTGCTTCCACCCGCGCCGGTGAAAAGGCTGCCCAGAAGGGCTACAGCCAGGTGCTGTGGCTGGACGGTGTCGAGCAGAAGTATATCGAGGAAGTCGGCGCCATGAACGTTATGTTCAAGATCAAGGGCGAAATCGTCACTCCCGCTCTGACCGGCTCCATCCTGCCCGGTGTTACCC
>PITV01000217.1 GCA_017577285.1 Clostridiales bacterium | reverse complement strand
TCTGAGAACATCACGTCAGCAGCAGTTCTGGCCGCAATGGGCAGCTGCCTGACAAACAAATACGCGGAAGGCTATCCCGGCAAGCGTTATTACGGCGGCTGCGTCAATATCGATACTGTTGAGGATATCGCAAGGGACAGGGCCTGCAGGCTGTTTGGCGCCGAACACGCCAATGTGCAGCCCCACAGCGGCAGCCAGGCCAACATGGCCGTGTACTTCGCCCTGCTGAATCCCGGCGACAAGGTGCTGGGCATGAGCCTGAACAACGGCGGGCATCTGACCCACGGCAGCGCCGTGAACATCTCCGGCAAATACTTCGATTTCTCTGCTTACGGCATCGATCCCGAGACCGAGCGCATCAATTATGACGAGCTGCTGAAGACCGCCCGGGAAGTGAAGCCCAGGCTGATCGTGGCCGGCGCCTCCGCCTATCCCCGCACCATCGATTTCGAGGCCTTCCGCAAGGTGGCCGATGATGTGGGCGCCCTGCTGATGGTGGATATGGCCCATATCGCGGGCCTCGTGGCTGCCGGCTGCCATCCCTCTCCCGTGCCCTATGCCGATGTGGTGACCACCACCACTCACAAGACCCTGCGCGGCCCCCGCGGCGGCATGATCCTGTGCCGCGAGCAGTATGCCAAGGCCATCGACAAGGCCATCTTCCCCGGCACCCAGGGCGGACCGCTGTGCCACATGGTGGCTGCCAAGGCCGTTTGCTTCGGCGAGGCCATGAAGCCCGAGTTCAAGGCCTATCAGCAGCAGATCGTAAAGAACGCCAAGGCGCTGGAGAACGCTCTGCGCGCCAGAGGCGTGCGCATGGTATCCGACGGCACCGATAATCACCTGCTGCTGCTGGATCTGTGCGATACCCCCGTTTCCGGCAAACAGCTGGAGACCTGGCTGGGCGAAGCCAATATCACCGTCAACAAGAACATGGTGCCCAGGGATACCCGCAAGCCCGCCGAGACCAGCGGCATCCGCGTAGGCACCCCCGCCGTCACCACCCGCGGCTTCAAAGAGCCCGAGATGGAAAAGATCGCCGGCTTCATCGCCGACATGATCAATGAGGGAGAGGCCGCCGTTCCCGCCGTGAAGGCTGAAGTGGAAAAGCTGACCGCCGCCTTCCCGCTGTACTGATCTCACCCTTTCAGGTGAAGATAAAGAAGATCCGCTGCTTCCGTATGGACGGCGGGTCTTTTTCTGTTGAAAAAAACGGGAAAAAAAGGTATAATGGGCACACTGCAGATCTTTCCGGGGGGTGGTATGATTGCTGTACCTTAAAAAGGCAAACCTGCAGGACGCTGAGAAGGAATGGCTGTTCGTGCGGGATATGCCGCCGGATGAGAACGGCCTGACCAATGAATGGACGGGTGTTTCGCGGGAGGTGTTCGCGGATAAAGCCCTTCCCGGCATGCTCGCCGCCGAAAGGGGAGAAGGCCTGCCCCGGGGCTATGTGCCCGAAACGATCTTCTTTCTGTGGGACGGTGATGAGATCACCGGTCAGTTCCGCGTCCGCCACCACCTGTGCGACAGCCTGCGGGAGGGCGCCGGGCATATCGGCTATTACATCGGCAATGCCTTCCGCGGAAGGGGATACGGCACGGAAGGCCTGCGCCTGACGCTGATCGAGGCGCGCGGCATCGTGCCGGAGGATGAGATCTGTTTAAGGGTGCTGAAAAGCAATCCCGCTTCCCTGAAGGTGATGCTTCACAACGGCGGCCGCGTCGTGAAGGAGGATGAGGAGCACTTCTTCGTGCGCATCCCCAACCGGAAGGAGCTGTGACCCGGCGGTTCTACTTTGCGTAGGTGGACAGGGAAGCCGCTTCCGGGTATGATCTGAACGGAGGTGACCGGAATGATGAACAGCTATGCCACGGGCGCCATGATCAGGCGGCTCCGGGAGGAAAAGGGACTGACCCAGGCGGAACTGGCGGAAAAACTCTATATCAGCGACAAGACGGTGTCCAAGTGGGAGACCGGAAAGGGATATCCCGATATCACCCTCATCGAGCCGCTGGCGGCGGCACTGGGGGTATCGGTGCCCGAGCTCCTGTCGGGAGAGAACATATCCAACCGCAACCGCGCGGGCAACATGCAGCGCACCCTGTTCCATGTGTGCCCCGTCTGCGGGAATATCATCACATCTGTGGGGGAGTGCGTGGTCAGCTGCTGCGGCATCACCCTGCCCGCCCAGGAGGCGGAGGCGCCGGATGAGGCCCATGCCGTCACTGTCGATCCGGTGGAGGATGAACTGTATGTCACCCTTTCCCATGAGATGACCAAATCCCACTATGTCTCCTTCATCGCGGCGCTCACCTTTGACGGGCTGAAGCTGGTCAAGCTTTATCCGGAGGGCAGCGCGGAGGCCCGGTTCAAATCGGGCGGCATCCGGGCGCTTTACTGGTATTGCAACCATCACGGCCTCTTCACGCAAAGAGTTGAAAGAAAGCGCCCGCGCGCATGACGGGAGCATGTTCATGTGAAAAACAGCGGGTGGAAAGAAAGCGTCCGCGCGCATGACGGGAACATGCACAGGTGAAAAACAGCGGGCGGAAAGAAAACGCGAATAAAGCAAATGCTTTTATGAAAGGAAAGAAACCATGGATAAGAAGAAAGTACTGGTACTCAACGGAAGCCCCAAGCCCGTCAGCGACACCATGCAGCTGACCGGCGCGTTCCTGAAAGGACTGAACGCGGAAGATAAATATGATGTGAAGATCATCAATGTGATCGAGAAGAACGTGCAGCCCTGCCGGGGATGCTTCGCCTGCATGCACAGCAATGAGGTGTTCTGCCCCATCGAGGATGACATGAGGGAGATCCTGAGCGATATTATGGCGGCGGATGTGCTCATCTGGAGCTTCCCGCTCTACTGCTACGCCATGCCCTCTCACCTGAAGGCGGTGCTGGACCGTATCCTGCCCCTCAACCACATGACCATGGTGAAGGAAAGCGACGGCCGGGTGCATCACGCGGAGAAGGCGGATGTGAAGGAAAAGAAGATCCTGGTCATCAGTGGCTGCGGCTTCCCCAACTGGGAGGGCAATTTTGACGGCCTGCGCATCATGTGCCGCAACTGCTTCGGTGACGCGCCGGTCATCTGCGTGCCCGAAACGCCCATGATGAACGTGCCCGCCGCGGCCCCCGCCGCCGATCCCCTGCGCGCCAGGTTCACCGCCGCCGGCGTTGAATTCGATCAGACGGGCACCCTCAGCCCCCAGACCAGCGGCGGGCTGGAATGGCACATGATCCCGGCGGAGCAGTATATCGCCATCGTCAACAGCAACGGCTGAGCCGGAAACGCTCTCCTGTGAAGCGAAAGGCCGGGAAAGATCCATGAAAGAAGGAATCCTCTATTATGCCTCGCCCCTGGGCAGGGTCACTGTCGCCGCCTGTGAAAGGGGCGTGACAGGGCTGTGGTTCGAGGGGCAGAGGTACTATATGGCGGGATACGCCGGAGACATGACTGAAAGGGAGCTTCCCGCCCTTCGGGATGCCCGCCGCTGGCTGGATATCTATTTTTCCGGCCGCGATCCGGGCTTCACGCCGCCTCTTGACCTGCGGGGAACGCCCTTCCGCCTCGCCGTGTGGCGGGAACTGCTGAAGATCCCCTACGGAAGCACCGTTTCCTACGGTGAACTGGCGGCACATGCGCGCTGTTCCTCCGCCCGGGCGGTTGGAAGCGCCGTGGGGCACAATCCCGTATCGCTCATGGTGCCCTGTCACCGGGTGATCGGGGCGGACGGAGCTCTCACCGGCTATGCCGGGGGGCTGGACCGGAAGGGGATCCTTCTGACGATGGAGGGCGCCGCGATCGCGGATGACCGGGTCATTATGTCATACTGAAAGAGCGGATCGGCGGATAGAGATGGAAAGCGAGCTGTTTGCACCCATAAAAGAATATTTCGAGCAGATGGGCTACCGGGGAGACGGCGAGGTGCGGGGCATCGATCTGTACATGGAG
>PITV01000216.1 GCA_017577285.1 Clostridiales bacterium | reverse complement strand
TGCATCCTCAGGCTTTCAGACACGTTTCCTCCCCCTTTCCGGCATCCTTTGATGCCTACAAAAATATACTATTTTTTCGACAAAATGTCAACAGAAAAGCCCCGGAGCATGAATGATCCCGGGACGCTTCACACCCTTTCCCGGCCGGGGGATGAAACCGGATAAAGGCAGGAAAAAGCCGCTCCCCTTTTCCGGGAGGAGCGGCCTCTGTGTATCTGTTTTTACCGGCTCACAGGAACTTTGCCAGCGTGGTGAACAGTTCCTTGATGTCGATCGGTTTCGCCACATGATCGTTCATGCCGGCGGCGACGGATTTATCCACATCCTCCTTGAAGGCATTGGCAGAAAGGGCGATGATGGGGATCCTGTCCCCGCCCGGCAGCGCGCGGATGGCGGCTGTCGCCTCATAGCCGTTCATGACAGGCATCTGGATATCCATAAGGATGAAATCGTAGTAGCCGGCACCCTTTCCGGCCACCTTCCGGACCGCTGCGGCGCCGTCCTCCGCGGGATCGATGATCATGCCGGTCTCCTCCAGGATCTCGGTGGCGATCTCCCGGTTCATTTCGTTATCCTCCACCAGCAGCACCTTCCTGCCCCGGAGGGAAACAGCCTCGCCGGGCTCGGAGATATCGCCGTGCTGCGCCTTGTAGGCGGCGACAGCGGCTTCATCCATCACCTTCAGCGGCAGCTCCATCGTGAATACGGAGCCCACGCCCTGCCTGCTCTGCACGCTGATGGTGCCGCCCATCAGATCAACGATGCGCTTCACGATGGCAAGGCCCAGCCCGGCGCCCTCCTGCCGGGATACGGTGGAGGTCTTCTCACGGGAGAAGCTCTCAAACAGGTGCTTCTGGAATTCCTCGCTCATGCCGATGCCGTTATCCTTCACCGTGACGCGGTATTTCGCGATGCCGTCCGCCGGGGCGGTCAGCTGCTCGATGCGGTATTCCACCTCGCCGCCGGGATTGGTGTATTTGATGGCATTGGAAATGAGATTGATGATGATCTGATTGGTATGCAGTTCATCCGCGTAAATATACGGATCGGCGATATCATCGATGACCGTGCGGAAGGCGACATCGCGGGTGGCGGCAAGCGCCGTGCTCATGCCGGTGATGCTCTCCGTCACATCATATATATTGATGGGCGCGTTGATGATCTCCATCCTGCCCGCCTCGATGCGGCTCATTTCAAGGATATCGTTGATGAGGCTCAGCAGATGCCCGCCGGAGGTCTTGATCTTCTTCAGGCTGTCGGATACCCGCTCGGGTTCCTCGATGTGGTTGAGGGCGATATTGGTATAGCCCAGGATGGCGTTCATAGGCGTGCGGATATCGTGGCTCATGTTGAACAGGAACTCTGTTTTGACCCTGTCGGAGGCCTCCGCCTTTGCCCTCGCCAGCTCATCCTTTCTCTGCTGGGCCTCGCGCTTGCGCTCCTCCTCGTCAAAGTGCAGGGTCTGGGTCACGTTCTGATGGGTGCCCTCGATGCGGATACCGCCCTTGTACTCGTAATTGCGGATGCCGCCGCAGCGGACGATGATGGTGCGGCCGTCATCGTAATGCCACGGATACTGCACCTCGGCATGCTCGCCGGAGGACATTTTCGCCACGGCATCGGCTACCAGGTCATAGGAGCCGGCATCGATGTGATCATACCAGGCGTGATAGATCTCCTCGGGAGGCACCTGATGATCCAGACCGATAAGCCCCAGCATCGTCTCATCGGCATACATACGGGGCGCGTGGCCTTCATCCAGCTCGAAAGCCCACATGCCGATGTTGGCCTTGGTAAGCACATCGGGCGAGATCGGGATGGCGCCCAGCAGACGCTTCTGCTGTTCCAGCGTTTCCTTCGTGACATCCATAAAGCCGACGGCGATATGCTGCTCGTCCGCCACGCGGATGATCTGACCGCGGAGCACCTTTTCGGTATCGCCGAGCTGTTCCCTCACGGTAAATGAGAAGGAAGGCTCCGTCTTCAGCCTGTTCATGACATATTCCGGATCCACAGACTGCAGCATCATCTCCCGGTCCTCCGGGTGGAAATAACTGCCGATGAAGCCGCGTATCACCTGCTCGGCGTCCGTGCTGTGCTCAAAGAAACTTGCGAACATCGGGTTCATGTGCAGGATCTCATACTTATTCTGGATCAGATCCACAAAGAACGCCGATTCATAGGAATCGATAAAGTAATTGAGCAGGATGCGGCGCTCGTCCTTTTCCTTCGCCAGCATCTCCTCGCCCGCGTCGAACACACCGATGATGATATTCTTCTTCTGGGCGTCCTTGTACACGATACGCATCCTCGCCCAGGCAGGCTGTCCGTTCACCATCAGGCGGTAATACCGGTCGAAGTGATCGCTCTGAGAAAGGGCTTCCCGGATGAATTCCGGCCGGGTGCTATCATAATTGCCCTGCTGGTCCTCCGGATGGACCACATTCAGGTTCTTCTTCACATCATCGAAGAAGCTGTTGTTGTTGATGAGATTGTTGTTCACATCGCCGAAGGTCTGCCCCTTCACGAAGATGCCGTATCTGCCGGTATCCAGTTCCACATCGTAGAGGGCCTCGAAGTCATCCTCCAGCGCCAGGATGCGGGTGTAATTTTCGGCAAGCTCATTCCTTATCTGCTCTTCCTTCCGCCTTTCCTGCTGTTCCTTTTCCATCTCCAGGGCTTTTTTCTGATACAGCGAGGACCGGGCCAGAGTGACCGTAACGATATAGCCGGCAAGGACCACGATCGCCAGCACGGTGTACACGATAAAGAACTGTTCATTGTTGCGGATCGTTTCCCACACGGTGCGGTTCTTCACATTGGTGTCGATCCACTTCGTGCGAAGCCTCGCGATGGTGCCGTCCGCGCTCATTTCCTCCAGTGCGGCGTTGATCCTTTCAAGAAGGGCGGGTTCATCCTGCCGGATGCCCAGGGTGGGATAGCTTTCTGTGAGGGTGAGAGAAATCCTCAGATCAAAACCGTTTATATCAATCAGCCTGGAAGCGACGGAAGCGTGGCAGATGCCGTAATCGATCTCCCCTTTATCCAGGGCTATGAGCATATCTGTATAGGTGAAATACTGAACATATTCACAGTTCAGCGGATACATGCCCATCAGCGCGGAGCCGAAGGACACGCCCACCCGCTTTCCGGCAAGCGCGGCGGCGTCTGTTACATCATCCTTTCCGATGATGCTCAGCAGATCCGTTCCCACGGGAATGGATTTGATGGTGCCGGTGGCGGCGCCGTCCACAAAGATCTCAAGTCCCAGCAGCACATCCGCTTCTCCGCCCCTGATCTTCTCCTTGCACTCGCCCCAGGTGCCGAACTCGATGCGCGGACGCAGGCCGAGACGGTTGGCGATCTCATAGGCGATCTCCACATCCATGCCGTTGGGCATCCCGTCCCCGTTCAGGAAGGAATAGGGATCATAATCATAGTCCGCCACAAAGACCAGCTCACCGGCGTCCTCCGGCGCGGTCGCCTTCACCTCCGCGGTCGGGGCGCCCGACAGCTTTCCCATCTCCCCGAGTATCACAAGGGCGGGGGGCACCAGCAGGATGATGACCAGCAGGATCGGGATCACGATATTCCATAATCTCGGGTGTTTCATCTTCGGTTTCTCCTCTATCGCGGGGTCTGCCTGCAGGGAAGACCGTTTCCGCATTCAGGTTCAGATATGACTGTTCGTATTTGTAAACACATATTCCTTGTTTACATTTTACATTATAAATAATAAGTTGTAAACAAAAAACCCCGTAATTTACGCAATTCCCCGCGAAATTTACGCAAAACGGAAATTTCGCGGGTACCGTGGCCGGAAAAGCCAAAGGATAATCTCCGATTATCCGTGTCCCGCGGCCGGAAAAAGCAGAGGTTTTTCCGGCTTAAGGGACGGACTAACTTCCCGTTCTCTTTTTCATTCATAAGGGACGAACTAACTTCCCGTTCATTTTCATGCTCAACTGGCGCACACT
>PITV01000215.1 GCA_017577285.1 Clostridiales bacterium | reverse complement strand
AGCATCAGGAATGTGAGTCCCTGGCCGTACGCCGTTGGAGTAACGATAATATCCTTGTAATGCTGCAGTGTGTGCCCCATGCCGGTCCCGCCGGATACACCCTGCACCGCACCTGTCTCATCGATCTGTGAAAGCACCGCGTCAGCGCTGAGACGGCCCATTTCTCTGTACTTTTCATCCGTCAGCCAGCCAAGCCGCACACCCTTCATAACACCATAGGCAATCGCTGCTGTCGCGCTGGTCTCGCAATAGGTTTCCTCCACATCGATCAGTGTGGTGAACAATCCGTTGACACGCTGGTATTTCCAAAGCGCCAGCACCTGATCCTGCCAGGCAGAACGGATCATTCGCATCGCCGCGTTTTCACGGCGGGTGATATCAAACAGTTCGATCGCAGAGGCTGTGAACCAGGCGTTCCCGCGTGCCCAGAAAGCATTGGCGAAATTATTGCGTCCGTCAAATGTCCACCCGTGATAGAACAGGCCCACATTCTTGTTTTGCAGATAACGGATATGCATCAGGAACTGATATTCAGCCTCATCGATCAGCGCCGGTCTTCCGAGCACCACGCCAGCCTTTGCCAGGAAAAGACACACCATAAACAATGTATCGCACCAGAGCTGCTGATAATGCTTGTTCCATACCGTGCAATGCTGCAGCCCGTCATATTCCGTACGGGGCATTTCCTTCAGAACCCAGTCGATCCAGCTTTCGATCACAGGAAGATATTTTTCATCGCGTGTCTCATCATACAGACACGCCAGTGTCAGCACAGGGGCGACTGTATTCACATTGCGATGCGGCTTTTCTTCCCTGGACAGCATGTCATCATACCAGGAGATCAGATAATCCAGTATCTTGCGGTCTCCGGACTGGCGGTATGTTTTATATATACCGTAAAGAGCCACACCGGTAGGCCATTCCCAGTTATTCATGGTCAGATGTCCGCGGGAGGGATCATTCCCGTCCGCCCGCTGAAGCATTCCCAGTACTTTGTCCGCTGTCTCACGATAATTCATCTTCAGCCACCGTCAACTTCCCTCTTGATAGTGTATCTTTTTGTAACCGCTTTCAACAGTATTTTACAATTCCGTGTTCTTCCTGTCAATAGGAACAATGCAATTTTCACGTCCCGTTGCGCCCGTTTTACATTCCCCGAGCATCCGCGTCCGTCTCCTCCATCCGCCTTGAATTACATACTGATCTGTGCTATAATCACCGCAGATCACAGATCCGGACGGCAGCAGCAAACCGCATTGTGCGTCCGTCACAAAAAGGAGGAAACAAAATGGAACGTTTTGCCTGGAAGGGACGCATCAAGCCCGGGATGCAGGCTGAGTACAAGCGCCGCCACGATGAGATCTGGCCCGAAATGCTGGAACTTCTCAAATCCGCAGGTATCCGCAACTACACGATCTGGAGCGATGGAAGCGATGTGTTCGGCTACTATGAATGCGAGAAGGGCATTGCTTTTGCCGAGGCGGCACAGGCCAACAGCCCTGTTGTCGATAAGTGGAATGATTACATGCAGGATGTGCTGGAACTGGTCATGGATCCCGAGACCGGAGCACAGCCCAAGCTGCGCATGATGTTCAAGATGGAATGATCTATCCCCGGTTTCCGTTCATTGCGGGTGCTCTGTGAGTACCCGTTTTTCATTTCCTTGTCCAGCGGAAAACGCTCATCTCCAGGATCAGCCAAGTATCTCATCGATAAGGCGTATCTCTTCCTCTGTCAGCGGAGGTTCAGACAGGATCTGCACATTGTCCAGTATCTGTTCCGGCCTGCTCGCGCCGATCAGCGCGGAGGTAACGACCTCATCTCTCAGCGTCCATTGCAGGGCAAGGTGATGGAGCTTCTGTCCCCTGCCGTCAGCGATCTCTTTCAATGCCTTTATCTTTCTGACATTCTCCTCTGTCAGGTTTCCGGGTTTCAGAAATCTGCTGTCAGTCGCCATACGGGAATCTGCTGGAATGCCTTCCAGATACTTTCCTGTAAGCAAGCCTCCCGCAAGCGGCTGGAATACGATACAGCCGACTTTTTCCTTTCTTAACACATCTGTCAGACCGTTTTCTATGTGACGGTCCAGCATGGAGTATCTCGGCTGGTGGATAAGGCAAGGGGTTCCCAGTCGCTTCAGTTCGCGCACAGCCGCCTCAGTCTGTTCCGGTCCGTAATTGGAAATACCCGCATACAGTGCCTTGCCGCTCCTCACGATCTGGTCGAGAGCACCCATGGTCTCTTCGATTGGTGTTTCGGGATCGGGACGGTGGTGATAGAACACATCCACATAATCCACCCGCATCCGTTTTAAGCTCTGGTCTATACTCGAGATCAGATACTTTCTGCTGCCATGGTCACCGTATGGGCCGGGCCACATATCGTATCCGGCCTTCGTTGATATGAACAGTTCATCCCGGTAAGGACGCCAGTCCTCATCCATCAGACGGCCGAAATTCCGTTCAGCCTCGCCATAAGGAGGGCCGTAATTGTTCGCCAGATCAAAATGATTGATCCCGCAGTCAAATGCTGTCCGCAGCAGTTCTTTCTGCGTTTCATAAGGCGTGATGCTGCCGAAATTGTGCCAAAGTCCCAAGGACAGCACCGGCAGTTTTACACCGCTGTTTCCGCACCTTCTGTAAATCATCTTTTCATAACGTTCATTCGAGGGCACATACATATCACCGGCCCTCCTTCACGTTCAGGAATCTCATTTCATACGCGTTCAGCTTTACTTTTATACTGCCGAGAGGATAATCCACCGTCACGGAAATCTCTTTCCCGCTGTTGTTCATAAGGACCAGCATATCATCAGCATGGAACCAGGCAGCTTCCGCCGAAGGATCAGAACACACTGCAGCGTCTTTCCCGGATTTGCCGGTCATGTACAGCAGCATGTCCAGCAGCATCCTCGCGCCTGCCGGGCTGTAAGCAAATCCGCCAAGATATGCCGCCCTGCCCTTTCCAAAATCATGAAGAGTCAGCACAGGTGTGCCATTTTTCTCGGCATACACTCTTGTATCCGGCGCAGTCAGGCGAATGCCGTCACACGTTGACAGGGCCTCTTCGCAAACATCAAAGGGGACATTCTGTTCAGTGTTGAAAGTCCACGGCTGATGGCAAGCGTACTCTCCCCTGTCCTGATCGACTCCCAGAATATGAGACAGTGCAAAGCGCGTATCTCCACCCTCAACCGCGGAAGGTTCACCCGCGCCGATCAGGCTTCCGCCTTCATAAACGAACCGCGTGATCTCCGTGACCAGTTCCGGATTCTTCCAGACATTCCCGCCGGTCCAGGCATCTCCGCCTTTTCCTGCATTGATCAGCACATCAGCATCCTTCAGTGCACCGTTTTTCACATCTTCAAAGCTGATGAACCTGACATCGACCGGCAGACCGGAAAGTGCTTCATTGATATGAATGAGAATATTGCCATCGGTTTCATGAAAATGGCCTGAAAGAGTCCAGGAGCGCAAAGAACCCCATGTGTGCAGCACTGTCACCCGGATATTCAAAGACGCAGGCCCGCCGTGAGCATGCAGTTCTTTGAGACGCCGGAATTCCTCTCCCATCGAACGGATCGATTCATTGAATGCGTCCTGCCCGATCGTCAGATGCAGATAGCCGCCCAGACCGATCCGGTCAACGCTCTGTCTTGCCAGTGCCCGGCGCACATGCAGCCAGTATTCCCTGGCATCCTCTTCCGGATGCCCGCCTTCCGCGAAGGTCGGCAGACCGCCCAGCCCCACAGGGAACAGATATGGATGGAAACGTATTTCATGGACAGGCACATCCGCTCCGGCACACAGTCTGCACTCGAATCCGGAGAAAACGCACTTGATCAGCCCGTCAAAGCCGATGGAAGAGAAGTACTTTCCGTAGGGTTCCATTCCAACCCAGCTGTCATCATAGAACACATAAGCCTGCTTTCCGGATGAATGTATGATGCTGACAAGCGCTCCGGCTTTTTCGGCTACAAAACGCTGGGTAAAT
>PITV01000214.1 GCA_017577285.1 Clostridiales bacterium | reverse complement strand
CTGTATGATTACCTCAATTTCCTTTGCTGCTGGCCGACCTACTCCTGCGGCCCCTATATCGGTGAAGACGGAAATGAACATCCGGGATACTACCTGTATGCCAGCGATGCGGAATGGTTCCTCAAGACAGACGGCGCACAGTATAATTACGGATATCAGCCGGGGTATTTTGAAGGGATCATCGCGGATATCCGGGCGGTGGACAGCAATGCTTTTTCAGAGCTGATCGACAATGTTCAATCGGCGAAGCAACTGGCGGAACGCGCCATCGGGGAACTGGACAGCGGTAATTATACGTGGGAATACATGTATGTTGAAAGATTCGGCTGTGAGGATTATGTGTATTCGCTGAACGCGGGAGCTGAACTGGAAAACGCGTTCTATGATCTGTACTATGCCTTTGCCGACTGGCTCGGCAACTGGGAGATGTGATCTCTGCCATCGGACCGGCTGTATCAGCTTCAGTAAAACAAGTAGAAAATACCCGCCCGGAGGAATATTTCCCTGCCGGACGGGTATTTTTCTGTTCGGATATAGGATCAGTCAGCAAACTTTTCTTCACTGCCGGAGTAAAGCAGAGGGTATCTTCTGCGGTCGGCTTTTATCAGGATGAGGCACAGCAGTACGGCGCACCCCAGTACGCAAAGCACAAAGATCCAGGGGATGCGGGAGGAGCCGGTGTTATCATAGAGCAGACCTGTAACGAACATGCACACGCCCTGGAATAAGCCCTGCAGCAGGCTGAAAAAACCGTTGATCCGTCCTCTGTGGGCGGCGCTGACCCGGTGGGAGAGATAGGGGCCGGAGGCGATGGTGGAGAAGATCTCACCCAGCGTGAACAGGAAAGTGGCCGCATAATAAAGGGGGATCAGGTTGAAAGGCAGAAGGAACAGCGCGAAGCCGGCTCCGAGAAAGAATACGCCCAGCAGCGTTTTGAAAGGATGGGAGTATTTAGCGAAAAGCCTTGTGAGCAGGGGCGTCATCAGCACGCAGGTGATGCAGTTGACACTGGTGATCGTGCCGAAGATGACTGAACCGGCACTCCCGTGTCTGGCGGATAGATCGATGGGCATCAGGTAGGAGTACTGCATGTAGGCGCCGTGGTACAGGCCGCTCACGATCAGATACAGGATCAGGGCGCCTGAGGAAAACAGTACCTTCATCAGGCTTTCCTTTCCTTTCACCTGCTGATACTCCGCTTCCTTCGAATGCTCTTCCAGCGGGGTGATATCCTTCACCTTCAGCCAGATCAGCAGGGTGGAAATGCCGATGGCAATGCCGCTGATGAGGAAGCACAGCCACAAATAATCTCTGAAAAGGAATCCGGCGATGGTCGGAGCCGCCACAAAACCGATATTCATGCCCAGGTACTGCAGGGAATAGGCGCGTTCTCTGTCTCTGGTCAGCGTGATATCGGCAATGATCCCGTTATAGGCCGGATGCTCCAGATTCTGGCACGCGGCAGCCGTGATGATCAGCAGCAGCGATACATTGCTGAAGGGGATGCACGCGCACAGCAGATACAGTGATACGGAAATAATATCGCATGTGATGATGATGCTCTTTTTGTTCCTCCGGTCAGCCAGTGTGCCGCCCAGCAGACTGACAGGCAGCATGATCACGCCTGACATGATCATCACAAGAGATGCTCCTGTGGCGGAATAGCCCAGTTTCTCTGTCAGCATCAGGGTGAGCATGGGCCATACCATGGAGCCCAGATTGGTGACCAGTCTGCCGAAGAACAGGATGTAGTTTTCTTTTTTCAGCCCTCTGTACTGGGAAAACAGTTTCATACCGAATCCGTCCTGACAATAAAAATACGCCGTTTGCCGGAGTAAACGGCGCAATATGACCTGAATATGATCACAGAAGTTTCTTTCTCAGCTCCTCGCCGGACAGGGGAGACAGATCGGCAGGCGCCACATCAAACACGGTCTTGCAGCCGGTATCTCCTCTTTTGCTCATGCGGCAGATGGCGCGGGCAAAGGCTGCCATGGCGAGGGAAGTGAACTGGGGATTGCTGTCCAGTTTCAGATTGTATTCGATGGTGTGGGTGTTTTCGTTATTGAACCCGGTATGCCCGGTGCGGATAACAAACCCGCCGTGGGGAAGCGCGGAATGGTCTCTCAGCAGTTCCTCCCTGGTGATGAAGGTGACAGTGGTGTCATAATCGGCGAAATAATTGGGCATGGTCTTGATGGCCTGTTCGATGGCGGCTTTGTCAGCACCCTCCTTTGCCACCACGTAGCATTCGCGGGTGTGCTTCATTCGCGTGGTGAGTTCGGGCTCGCTGCCGGAACGGACCGCTTCCAGAGCGCTTTCCACCGGCACGGTATACTGACGGGCGTCCTCCACACCTTCAATGCGGCGGATGGCATCGGAATGCCCCTGGCTCACGCCGCGTCCCCAGAAGGTATAATCTTTGCCGTTGGGAAGGATCGTGCAGCCGTAGAGGCGGGCAAGAGAGAACATGCCCGGATCCCAGCCGGCGCTGATGAGGGCGATATGCCCGTTTTCTCGGGCGGCGGCATCCACCTTCGCGAAATGCTCCGGGATATTGGCATGGGTGTCGAAGCTGTCAAGCACATTGAAATCCTTTGCGAGCCGAGGGGTGAGAACGGGCAGATCGGTAGCGCTTCCGCCGCAGATGATCATCACGTCGATCTCATCCTTGTGGGCAGCCGCGTCCGCGGCACTATACACGGGCGCGCCGGTCTGCGTTTGGATCGTTGCCGGATCGCGGCGGGTGAAAACACCGGCGATCTCTATATCCGGGTTCTGCAGGACGGCACACTCCACGCCTTTCCCCAGATTGCCGTAACCGTAAATACCTATCTTCATATATTGAAATCCTCTCTGTGTTCCGGTCTTTTTATGAATGCGGTGTTCCGGACCTCCCGGAAAGCCACGAGTATTATACAATAAGTGCTGTGAGGGGGGGTGTTCATTTTTTGTATGCGGGGTGTTTATTTTCTGTATGTAACTGAGGGCATACACACGGGGGTGACGGAGATGTCTCCGGGATGTGCGGCGGTTTGTACTGCACTGTATGTCATGATCGTGCCGGCCGATGACAGAATATCATGAGAAATGTCGTTTATATGTCAAGATATAACACAGATATGTCAAGATATATGTGCGAATTATCGTTTTTACATGTGTTTTTCTTGACAAAACGATAAAAAATGTTAAAATACTGCCATAACTTGAAGATCGGAGGTCATGAAGTGGACTATCTGGATGTACGCGAAACGGCCCGGGAATGGGGTATGGCTGAAAGACGCCTGACCATGCTTTGCCGGGACGGCAAGATCCCGGGAGCGAAAAAGGACGGCAAACAATGGATGATCCCCCGCAATGCCTCCGTTCCTCCCGACGGAAGGACCAAAGCTGCCCGGGGCAGCGCGGCTTTGCCGCAGAAGGGCTCCGGACAGGACGGCAGCGAAGAAAACAAATCAGGGAAAAAGGAGAAAAAGAAAATGTCAAGATATTTCGGTACAGACGGTTTCAGAGGCAAAGCAGGCGTTGTCCTGACCGCGGAACACGCTTTCAAGACCGGCCGCTTCCTGGGCTGGTATTATTCCAAGAATGCCCGTGACGGCGAAAAAGCACGCATCGTGATCGGCAAGGATACCCGCCGTTCCTCCTACATGTATGAGAACGCGCTGGCTGCCGGCATCACTTCTTCCGGCGCTGATGCCTATCTGCTGCATGTGACCACCACGCCCTGCGTGTCCTACATCACCCGCACCGAACGCTTTGACTGCGGTGTCATGATCTCTGCCAGCCACAATCCCTATTATGACAACGGCATCAAGCTGATGAATGCCGAAGGCGAGAAAATGGATGATGAAGTGCAGGACAAGGTGGAGGATTACATCGACGGCCTGCTGGGCGAGATCCCCTATGCCACTGATGACAAGATCGGCAGCACCGTGGACTTCTATTCCGGACGCAACCGCTATATCGGCTACCTCACCGGTATTCCCTCCCGCTCCTTTGAGAAGAGCAGGGTGGCGCTGGAT
>PITV01000213.1 GCA_017577285.1 Clostridiales bacterium | reverse complement strand
ATGGAAGCTGGCTCACATTGGAGAGCGCCGGGCGCAGACCGCATGCCCTGATCGTATTCAGTGTATACTGCAGGCACGTGTCGCTGCAGGCGGCAGGAAGAGCGACAAAGGTACCCTTCTCCAACTCGCTCAACTGCTTTTCAACCCTGCCGGACCTGTAATCGGACGGGTGGAAGATCCGCTTTTCGATCCCTTTTTCGAGGAGGAGGTGCTGAAGCGCGGGATCATCGAACATGACATAGAGCTCTGCTTTATCCGGGGCCGGAACATGTTCGGGCTGAGGAAGGACATGGCGGGGAACACGGGCCTTCTCTTCGTTGAAAGCGATGATCTTTTCAGTCAGGGCTTCCGCGGCGTTTCTTCTCAGTTCGTTCAGATCCGCCGCGGATACGAAGGCGTTTTCCGTGTGGCAGGCAAAGGAATGCAGTGAAAAGAAAGTTCCGCCCAGTTTTCCGATGCTTTTCGCGGCTTTATCGGCGGTGAGAGGGGAGGACAGCGCTTCTGCGCAGACCGGCCCTTCAGCGCACACCTGGACCTTTCCGTCTGTAAATGTGAGCCGGAGCGGTTTTCCGGGGAAAGCGAAAAGCTCGGCTGATATCCCGATCTTCAGTCTTTCCGCGTTTTCAGGCGATTCATATGTTTTTCTGGCACGGGAAAGCTGAGATTCATCCTGCATCCGGATCACGCCGGTTCCTGAAGGAACACTCTTGTGCAGACGCAGACAGGCGGTCTTGCCCGGCATGACATCATTCCCGCTGTATATGATGCTCTGGCCGTTCAGTTCCAGATAATCTCCGTTGTTCAGCTTTTTTTCAGGACGGAAATCACACAGGGTGACGCCGTTTTTCAGAAAACATCTGCCCGCGGTGCCGATGGGGATACCCTCCGCGGCGGCACGGCCGGGATACATGATCCCCGCGTCCTGACTGTGGACGGCATATCCTTCCGTGAAGCCTCCACGGCTGAAGATCTGCCGCATTCCGGTCTTTTCATCTTCACCGGCCGGGGCGAATGTTCCGTCATATACGCTGTCAATGGCTTTCCGATAGGCGGCGGTGACAAGCGCCACATATTCGGGACGTTTCAGACGGCCCTCTATCTTGGCTGAGGCGACGCCGCAACCGATCAGCTCGGGCAGATGATCGCGCATGCAGATATCCCGGGGCGAAAGCCATGCTCCCGGCTTTCCCTGATAGGTGTAGTCCATGCGGCAGGGCTGGGCACAGCGTCCGCGGTTGCCGCTGCGTCCTCCGATCATGGAGGAGAAAAGACACTGCCCGCTGACGCACACACACAGGGCGCCGTGCACAAATACTTCTGTTTCAATGCCGGAGGCAGCCACATCGCGGATGGTCTCCATATCACATTCGCGGGCCAGTACCAGCCTGTCCGCCTGCATGCGGCGGCAGAACTCCGCGCCGGCGCGGTTGTTCAGCGACATCTGCGTGCTGAGATGCACCTGGAATGACGGAAACTTTTCCTTGATATACGAAAGAAGCCCCAGATCCTGAACGAGTACGGCATCAGCCTTCAGCCTGTCCAGCATCTCGAGGGTCTTTATCACATCCCCGAATTCGTTTTCCTTGATCAGGGTATTGACGGTAACATGAACACGCCTGCCGTGCAGATGGCAGAGACGGATCACATCCCGCAGCCCATCCTCATCAAAACCGGCTGTCGAGCGCGCACCGAAAGAAGCCGCCCCCAGATATACGGCGTCCGCCCCGTTGCACAGGGCGGCTTTCGCGGCTTCTATGCTCCCGGCAGGGGAAAGCAGTTCCAGTTTGCCCGGCATATTATTCGTCTTTCTTCGCTTCAGCCAGCTGCTCGCGGGCCAGCATCAGTTCACGGCGGAGCCGTGTGTTGTCATCCTGCGCGTTCAGCAGTTCCTCCGCCATGGAAAGGCAGGCGATGACAGCGGCACGGTCTCTTGAGATCAGGCCGCCGGCTGTGGATTCAGTAATGACCCGGTCGGCATATACAGCGACGCGGTGCACCAGCTCGGGAGGATCATCAGTGGAAAGGGTATAGTCCTTTCCCGCGATCTTCAGATTGTAGGTGCGCTTGATACTGTTGTTGATCATAACTTTTCAAACGGGTAAACAGTGTCTCCGGCGTTCACGCGGATGGAGGCTATGCGCTGGGGCTCCAACGGCTTGTCACTCCAGTCCCGGGGACTGTTTACGATCCTTTCTGCTTCTTCCATGCCGCTCAGCACCTTTCCGAAAGCGGCATAGCTGCCGTCCAGATGAGGGCTGTCGCTGGTCATGATGAAAAACTGGCTGCCGGCGGAATCGGGATTCATGGCACGGGCCATGCTCAGTACGCCGTAGGTGTGCTTCAGATCATTCTTTACGCCGTTGGCAGCGAATTCGCCTTTGATGGAATATCCGGGGCCGCCGCGTCCGGTTCCGGTGGGGCATCCGCCCTGGATCATGAATCCGGGAATGACACGGTGAAAGATCAGCCCGTCATAAAAGCCTCTGTTGGCCAGTTCAATGAAATTGCCGACAGACTGAGGCGCGATATCCGGATACAGTTCGCCGCTCATTTTGCTGCCGTTTTCCATAATGATCTCAAAAGTGGGATTGCTCATGTTATCTCCTCCGTCTATTTGTTTTCTTCCATGATTTTGTTCACGATGCCCACCAGATTCTGCACGCCCATCAGGTAACCCTTGGAATTGTCCAGCTTGTAATCCGCGCAGCTCCTGTAGTAGCCGATGCGGCGGTTGTACAGGGCGATCACATCCTCGTGATCGCCGCCGGCCAGATTGGGCCTGCGGTCCATTTTGATGTCGCTCAGGATCTGATCGATAGGCCTGTCGATATGGATGATGACCCCGTGGTTTTTCATGATGGTCACATTGTCCGGCTGCACGCAAAGACCTCCGCCTGTGCTGACGACACAGGGGGGCTTGCCCGCGAGATCCGCCAGAACGCCTGTTTCGGCGATACGGAACACATCCTCGCCGAATGTTTTGAAAATGTCGCCAACGGACATATTGAACACTTCGCTGATCTTCTGATCTGTATCAACGAACGGAATATTCAGATTCTGTGCCAGTTTTTTGCCCAGACTGGTTTTGCCGGCGCCGGCCATACCAACAAGAAAAATGTGCATCTTCAGCATGTCTATTCACTCCATCATTGCTGATGACTCATTATATCATAGAATCATATCTCCTGCAACCTTGCAATTTGTCCTCCGATGATATAGAATACCCCTGATGAAAGGCGCTGTTTGCGCCCTGAAAGGGGATCCTTCACATATGGAAAAGATCGCTTCATTCACCATCGATCACAGCCGGCTGCTGCCGGGGCTTTATGTTTCCCGTCTGGACAGATGCGGGGAGAACTTTGTCACCACCTTTGATCTCCGTTTCACAGCGCCAAACCGCGAACCGGTCATGAATACAGCTCCGGTCCACACCATAGAACATCTGGGAGCCACATTCCTGAGGAACAGCAGCCGCAGGAATGAGATCCTGTATTTCGGGCCCATGGGATGCAGAACGGGTTTTTATCTGCTGATGTCCGGTGATCTGAAACCGGAGGATATCCTGCCGCTGATGGAGGAAATGTGTGATTTCATTCTGTCCTTTGAAGGGGAGATCCCGGGCGCGAAGGCGGAGGAATGCGGAAACTATCTGGATCAGAACCTGGGCATGGCGAAATATTATGCCGCCCGGTACAGGAAAGCGCTGGAGGAAAAGAGATTCACCTATCCCGGATGATGAATATGCACAGGCGCGCTTCAGACGCCCTCGCATGACGCGGGGGCGTTTTCATATCATCCGGCATGTCCTTTTATCTGAGGATGACTTTTGCAGAAAACAGAAAGATAAGAAAGCGGTGAGTATGTGAACGGCGGCAAATGAAAAACGGACGCTCCCGAAGGAACGTCCGCAGATCGGTCTCAGATCAGAACTGCTGTTCGCGCTGCTTGTTGAAGCAGTCACGGCAATACACAGGGCGGTCACCGTGGGGCTGGAAGGGAACCTGGGTGGTGCAGCCGCAGCCATCGCAGATCACTTCATACATCTGACGGGGAGCAC
>PITV01000212.1 GCA_017577285.1 Clostridiales bacterium | reverse complement strand
CTCCATGCTGCAGGTTGCACACGGAGGGCTTGCATTTGTCCTTATTTCACACCCAGCATAACGCTCGGTCTCCTCCTGACTGGCTGATCACCCATTACAGCCAATCAGCGACAAAAGGAGATCGAGAAGATGTTGAATTATCAGAAGTTCCATTTCAGCCATTATTATGTCATGGATACAAATGGCATGACTACTCCCTGCACTCGTTGCGAGTGTTTTGCTGCACCCGATGACCTGCCCGGCTGTCCTTACAAGCAGCGCTGGCTCTACGACGCAGAAGCGGGGTACGCAGTCCGTCTGCCCCGAACCAAGCTCGGTGACGATCTCGGCCGGTTCAATCAGGCATTCCTAAAGAAAGAAGAACGGTATCGTGATCACCGCTCCGCCCAGGTTTCTATCGAACAGCCCCGGTTCAATGATGACGGCGATGAAGTCGGTGGTATGGACTTTGCCGACCCGAATGTCGATATCGAAGGTCGTTTCATCGAGCAGGACAACTACAGAAGACTGACTGAAATCCTCAGCCAGCTGAAGGAAGCGGATCGGCAGCTTATCAAGTTCCTGCGGGCAAAAACGCCGAAACAGCAGGTAGCTGACTTTTTCGGCATCACACTGGACGGGGTCTACTACCGGGAGAAGCAGCTAAAAAAACGCATCAAGTCGCTTCCTGGCTTCGACGGTCGTGACTATTTGGAATAATCATAACCCCTACTGAAAAGGGCGGTGTCGCATTTTTCTGCGGCACCGCCCTGATTCATTTATGTTGTCGGAGGTAGGATCATTACCGGCACCTCGTTCTTCTTTGCGTAATCCACGGTCACTTTCGTACCGCCAGCCTTGCCATACCCTCGCCGGGCTGACCCGTGTTCTGGCACAGCTGTCCGATAACGACCGTGCGCTGATCCGCTTCCTGCTGCGCAAAGCCCGCAAGTCGGAGATCGCTTCATATTTTAATATCACCGTGGATGGCGTCCGCTACCGCGAACTTCAGCTGCGCAAGAAGCTGGGCAAAAACCCCGACTTTCAAAAAATCAGAGAAAACTTTTGAAAAAGCCCTACGGATTCCTCCGCCCTCCTGTCCTGTACGGGATGTAAGGACCACAAAGCCCTACGACTTCATGACAAGGAGGTGACCGAAATGGTTCAGACCAGAGACTCCTGCGCGGCGCATCGACAGGAAGACATCGTGGATGTCCTTCTCTCTATCAGCCGCGTCAGCCACAGGCTGGCAAGCAACCTGGCGCTGCTCCGAAAGCAGCGGATGACAAACGGAGGCAAAACGCATGAGCAAAATGAGCGACCTTTCTATGTGCATCAGTGAGATGCGCAGCGCGGCGGCATCACTGATCTCCGCCGCTGATTCCCTGGCACTCCTTTTCTCCGGTGAAGACCCGGTGGAGGAGCAGGCCAAACAGCCCGAAGCCACGGCGCCCAAGCCCATCACGCTTGAGGATGTGCGCGGCGTCATGGCTGACAAGAGCGCCAAAGGCCACGGCAAGGCAGTTAAAGCACTGCTTCGCAAGTATCAGGCAGCCAAGCTGTCGGATGTTGACCCGTCCGACTATGCGGATCTGCTGCTTGAAGCGCAGGCAATCGGCGCGGAGGTAGCACCCGATGCCTAACCAGCACGCCCTGTTATCTCCGTCCTCCAGTGAACGATGGCTCCACTGCCCCAAGTCAGTACGCCTGAGTGAGCAGTTTGAGGACACGACCAGTGTGTACGCCAGCGAAGGCACCGAAGCCCATGCCCTGTGTGAGCATCTGGTGCTGACGGCGCTCGGCAGGCACAGCACCGACCCCCGATCTTGGTTCAAGCAGTACAGCCAAGAGATGCAGGAAGCCGCTGAAGGGTATACCGCCTACATCATGGAGACGGTCGCCGCCCTCCGGCAGGATGGCGTGGAGCCTTCGGTCTTTGTGGAACAGCGGCTGGACATGCGCTCCTATGTGAAGGACTGCTTCGGCACGAGCGACTGTGTCATCATCGGCGGCGATACCATCGTCATCTGTGATTTCAAGTTCGGCAAGCTGCCCGTCCCGGCGACATCGCCTCAGCTGCGCATCTACGCCCTTGGCGCGTGTGAACTCTTCGGCAACCTGTACGATTTCACCCGCGTCCGCACCGTGATCTACCAACCCCGCCTTACGACAGTCGATGAAGCGGAGATCACCCGCGATGAACTCTATGCCTGGGCAAACGATATTCTCGCGCCTACCGCCAAGCTGGCGTATGACGACGAAGGCGAATTCGCCTGCGGCGACTGGTGCCGGTTCTGCCGGGCGCGCAACCACTGCCGTGCTTTGGCGGATCACCAGATGGAGCTGGCACAGTACGATTTCAAGCTTCCTCCCACGCTGGACGACGATGAGATCGCTGAGATTCTCTCGCGTGTGGACGACCTGATTTCCTGGGCGGGGTCCATCAAGGAGTACGCCTTGCAGGCGGCGCTGAAAGGTGTCCGATTTGATGGCTGGAAGGTCGTCGAAGGAAGGGCCAACCGCCGCTATGTCAACGAGGAAGCTGTGGCTGAACGAGTCACCGCTTCCGGGAAAGACCCCTTTGAACACAAACTGCTGGGCATCACCGCTATGGAGAAACTGCTCGGCAAGAAGTCCTTTGCGGAACTCCTCGACGGCCTGGTCGAGCGACCCGAAGGCAAGCCGGTACTTGTCCCGGTTTCTGACAAGCGTCCTGAAATGCACACCGCGAAGAATGACTTCGCAGACAAGACCCTCGACCTGACCAGCAATGAAGGCATCAACCAGCGGGTATCCAAGGTCTACACCGACATGGACACGCTGCTGGGCTATCGTCTGGAGATCGTGTCCACCTCGGACATCCTCTCTGACAGCATCACTTCCACCGCGCTCACGGTCAGGGTCTGGCACGGAAGCCAGAATGTGACCGACACCATCGATGCGTCCAGGTTCCGCTGGCTCCGCACCTCTTCCGATGCCGCTGCGGACGAACTGTGGAACGCCGCGCACATCGGCATGAAGGCTATTACGCTGACGGTACGGGATGTACAGTACAGCGCGACATACAACTGTGAACTCACAGATGAACAGGAGGAATAATTCATGGCTATTATCGCAACCGGCTCGAAGACAATCATCGACCTGTCGGACGGCAAAAGCCTGAGTGCTTACCTCGGCTCCAATCAGCCGCGCACTCAGATCCACGACGTCAACGCTAACTCCTTCCAGCCGAACTGGACGACTACCGCTGGCAAGCTGGTCATCACCCCGGTGGTCTACGCCAACCAGACCGCTATCGCCCTCAACAACTCCGCGCTCTCCATCACCTGGAAGCGCAAGGAAGGCAGCGGCTCAGAAGCCAACCTCGCCAGCGGTGAGACGGTATCTGCCAATGTGCTGACCGTCAATCAGAACAAGCTGTCCGGCGTGACCAGCGGTCTTCTGACCTATATCGCTTATGTGACCTACACCGACCCGGATACCGGCCTGCCCATCAATGCTACCGCTGATATCACCTTCGCCCTGGTCTCAACCGGCGAGAACGCGAAAAGCGCATGGATCAGCGGTGAACAGGTCTTCAAGTACGACAAGGATTCCAATGTGGCGCCCGCGCAGATCACGCTGACCGCGAACCTGCAGAACGTCACGATGGGCAAATGGCAGTACAAGAACAGTTCCGGCGCATGGACGGATTATCCGACTACCAGCGACAACGCCAGCATTACCGCTGCTACCCTCGTTGTGAAGCCCACTCATGAGATCTTTGTCGGCACGACCGCTTCCATCCGCATCACGACCTCGGACAACAGCATCGGCGATACGACCAGCATTTACAAGGTCTCCGATGGCGCGACCGGCGCTACGGGCGGCACGGGTGCTGCCGGCAAGAACGCATCCGTGGTGTTCCTGACCAACGAAAATATCACCTTTGCGGGCAATGCTTCCGGCGTGGTCACCGCTGTGACCAAGACCGCCACTGTCGAGGCCTATACGGGCACCACTAAGGTCACTCCCTTGCTGGGTACGACCTCCGGCGCTCCCACTGTCCTGACAGTCACTGCGGGTACGGCATCTGTCAATGAGACCCGCG
>PITV01000211.1 GCA_017577285.1 Clostridiales bacterium | reverse complement strand
CCGTTCCCTGTCCTCCGGATGGACGATATCGATCCACCCCATGGGATCTTCCACATCGGCGTTCGTATGCGTGCGGATCCTTTCCCCGTACCGGACGGAGACCACCTTTCCCGAAGTGTCGATCTCATAGAACCACGGCGTCGCGTTCGTCATGCTGAAGAGCGCCTCGTTGCGCAGGTTGGCCTCGTTCGCGGTCTCAAACGCTTCCTGCAGTTTCTTCTGCTGCTCGCGCTCCTTTTCCATCTGCTCGGTAACATCAATGGTTATGCCGGTAAGTTCACGGGTGCCGTCATCATGGCAGATCACCCTGCCGGTCAGCTTGGACCACTGATAGCTTCCGGCCGCGTTCCTCAGCCTGTATGTAATATCATACTGCTTCCTGCCGTCGTGATCGGAGCATGCTTCCCTGAACGATCTTAACACATCCTCCTCATCGTCCGGATGTATGTTTCTCATCCAGGCACCGGGATCATCGGGATGGTCGATATCAAACCTGCCGCGCGCGGCTTCATCATATCTTGCCGAAATGACTGTGTCATCATCGCCGAGGACATAAGTCCACTTTATACCGTTGACAAAACCGAGCACCTGTTTGTTGGTTTCATTGGCTTCATTCGCGATATCGAGCGCGTTCTGAAGCTGCTGCGCTTCAACATCCTTTTCCGCGTTGAACACGCCGATGATGATGCGCTTCTTTCCGGCATCCTTGTAAACGATACGGATCTTCATCCACACCGGACCGTTTTCCGATCCGATCCTGTAAAGGTAGTCGAAGCGGTCGTTCCGGGCCAGCTCCTCCCGTATGGATTCTCTCGTCAGGGTATTGTAAAGCCCGTCGCGGTCATCCTCGAAAATGACGGCGTCGATATTCGCGCGGAGCTCTTCGAAATAGTCATTGGGCACGGTGAGCTTGTCAAGAACGTTATTCCTGAAGAACTCACCCTTGACGAACACCTCATAATGGCCGCTTTCCATATCAACGTCATACAGGGACTCAAAGTTATCCTCAAGCGCGAAGAGACGCGCATTGGTCTGCAGGAGCTCCTCCCTGAACTGTTCTTCCTGCTGCCTCGCGGCCATCTCCTCCTCCGCGTTGAAGATCCCTATAATGACGTTCTTCTTCTCGGCATTCTTATACACGATGCGCATCTTCAGCCACATGAGGCCTTTTTCCGTGATAATGCGGTAGTAATGATCGATGTGATCCTTTTCGGCAAGGGCGCTTATGATATTCTCCCGGATCTGGACGCTGTACACCGCCTCCCGGTCGTCCTCAAACACCACGCGTTCCACATTCGTGCGCAGGCCGTCAAAGAATTCCGTTGCCGATACAACATTATCGCTGACATTCCTCGTATAGAAATCGTCTCTGTCGTAGGAAACATAATGTCCGCTTTCCAGGTCGACATCGTAAAGGGACATGAAATCGTCCTCCAGAGCAAAGAGGCGGGCATTGTTTTCGGCAAGAGTTTCCCGGAGCGCTTCATCCTTCTGCTTTGCCGCCATTTCCTCCTCGGCATTGAACGCGCCAATGATGACCCTGCGCTTTTCGTCATCCTTATATACGATGCGCAGTTTTGCCCAGACAGGAGAATCCCCGGCAAGAAGTCTGTAGTAAAAGTCGAAATGATTGTCCTTTTCAAGGGCTTCGCGGATATAACCGGCATTTAACACCTCGATCATCCTGTCCCTGTCTTCCGGATATATCACAGTCTGACCGTTCTTTACCGTATCTTCATAGAAGCTGCTGCTCTTGACCACCCGGGCAATGATCCCGTGATCCTTTGCATCGCTCTTGACATGCATCTCATATTCGCCGGTCTCAAGGTCGAGATCATAGAGAGAGACAAAATTGTCCTCAAGGGCAAGCATCCTGGCGTTGTTCTCGGCAAGCGCTTTGCGTTCCTCATCATCAAAATGAAGCACTTCCGTCACGTTCTGATGGGTGCCCTCAACGCGGATGCCCTCCGTGTATTCAGGGTTGCGGACGCCGCCGCAGCGGACGATCAATGTATGTCCGTCCGGATGATGCCAGGGATACTGGACCTCGGCATGCTCGCCGGACATCATCTTATCCACGGCGTCCTGAACCAGCTTATATGAATCTGTGTCAATATGGTCATACCACGCGTGATACATCTCTTCAGGGGTCACCTGATGATCCAGCCCCACCAGCCTGAGCATGGCCTCATCGCCGTACATTCTGGGCGGCTGACCCTCATCGAGCTCGAACGCCCACATGCCGATGCTCTCCTTCGCGAGGATATCGGGAGAGATCGGAACGGCACCGAGAAGCCGCTTCTGCTGCTCCGTGTACTCATCGGTTATTTCGCGGAAGCTCAGGGCCACATGGCTTTCGTCCGCTCCCCGGATGACCTGCATCCTGATATACTTTACGGCATGATTCCGGGTATCGCGGAAGGTGTACGCCACATCGCCCTGCTTCAGCAGCTCCTTCAGTTTTTCCGGCCGGATAAGGGCTGTCAGTTCCTCCAGATCATCCGGGTGAACGACCATCCTGAAGAAGGCGGTAAGGGCTGAAAGATAATCGGGGTTCACCAGCTGGCTCTGTCCCAGACTCGTGACCGGGCCCTTGTATACCTTGTATTCTCTCGTATCCAGGTTCACATAATACGCGGTGACGAACGTACTGAGGAAATAATTGGTAAAGGTCAGGTATTCTTCCAGTCTCTTTTTCTGCTCGGTGATCTGCTCATTCAGTTCTTCCCTGTCGTTTTCCTCCCTGTCAAGGTTTGAAAAGGCCAGACAAACCGATGCCGCTTCCCCGCCGTCTCTTTCAAGCACATACCAGGTCGCGCGGGAACGGCTGCCCTCCCTGTATGCTGACTCATAGAGCAGTTCCCGCTTGTCCAGGCCGGCAAGGAACGCCTTTGCGCCGGCGGCCGTGTCGAGCCCCTGCCATTTCAGTCTGTCCGGCTCCTTCAGGCCGGAAATAAATTCGCCGAGCATTTTTGAGTAACTGTTTTCGTTCAGCGTGGAATCGCTTCTGAAAGCAGGCGAACGCTTGATGACCCTGATGACATCGTTATCAAGATCAGCGATATAGATAGCAAAATAATCCTCGGATATGGCTTTCTGAGCCCGTTCGCTCTGAATATGTTCATCAATATTCTTAAAGCTCTGCAGAACCTTCGTATCCGAAACCCTGACGATCCGCATTTCAAACCAGCGGAATTCGCCTGTTAATGACTCCCTGTACCTTACCGAAAACTCATTCCTGCTCTTCAGGCAGTCGAGCAGATAAGCCGGCGAAATCAGCGGGCGCATGGTATCCCTGTCGGATCCGGCTATGAAATGATCAATATATTTTTCAAAATTGGCTGAATAGCCCCTGGCGTCAGAGAACTCGGCAGAGGTATGGACGCGGTCATGGATCGTACGCCTTGAATCATTCGCGCAGTCGATCAGGAACACGCCGTCATCGCCGGCCATACGTTCAAGCAGATCCTGCTGAAGCTGCTCCTCCTTCCGCCTGGCTTCCATTTCCTCCTCGGCATTGAAGGCGCCGATGATGACGCTGTGTTTGCCGGCATCCTTATACACGATACGGAGCTTTGCCCAGACAGGCGCGTCTCCGGCAAGAAGTCTGTAGTAATAGTCAAAATGAGATTCTTTTTCAAGGACCCCGCGGATATGACCGGCTTTTAGCACCTCAACCAGGCCGTCCCTGTCTTCCGGACACACGACAGTCAGAACATTCTTTACCGTATCTTCAAAGAAATCGCTTCCCTTGACCACCCGGGAATAGATCCCGTGATCATTTACGCCGTTCTTTACATACAGCTCATATTTGCCGGTCTCAAGTTCAACCTCATAGAGGGACACGAAATTGTCCTCAAGGGCGAGCACCCTGGCGTTGTTCTCGGCAAGCAGATGATGCTCCTGCTCCTTTTTCTGCTGAACCGCGATTTCCTCCTCCAGGCTCTCTATCTGCCTCTTCTGGGCAAATTCAGCCACAAGCACGAGCGTTACCGCGGCAAAGGCATAAGCGCAGTCGATGCCCAGACAGGTGTATAACAGGGATGAAAAAATAGGAACGACATTGAACACGCACATAAGAAC
>PITV01000210.1 GCA_017577285.1 Clostridiales bacterium | reverse complement strand
GCTGAAGACACTCACATTGTAGCTGATCTGCTCGCCGGGCACATAATACTTGCCGTTGACGGGGCCGAGGTTCTCATCCTCAAACAGGCCCAGATCGATCCCCGGACCGGCTGACAAAGAATATTCAGCGATCACGGAATTGGAATATACATTATCCGCCTCTGCCGCCTTTGTTCCATCAGGCATCACAGGCTGTCCGGTCATGAATATCTCACGGCTGATCAGGCATCTGTCATTTTCGGGATCGGTAGCCATCACGCTGAATGCTATCACGCGGCTCTGTTCCGGATACACCGTGATAATGTAGGGATCATGCCGGTAGGAGAGCGCTTCTCCGTCCGCGTCTTTGTTCAGCTCCAGATCGGTCAGCTTCAGCGGGCAGCTGCCGGTGTTCGTCACCCTGACTTCACCGCAGTACCAGCCGTCTCTGCCGGGATCCTGCCCGAAGGAGAGCAGCTCCAGCAGCAGCGCGCCGCTTTCCGGGGCGGGCGCTCCGGCGGGAGTGTCGGTAATGCCGGCCGTAACTTTCACGGTGTTGGACAGCCTGGGGGTATATGCGCTGCAGGTCAGCGCGGCCTGCTTGGACACCACCCCGATCTCAGCGTCTTCACGCGTGACTGTATAGGTAAAGGTGCGCGTGACAGTCTGGCGGTGCCCCAGCGTGCCGATATCATAATCCTCAGAATCGATGAGGATGTGGCACTGCTCGGCATCGCCGCTTCCGATATTGCGGGCGGTGGCGGTGAAGGAGATGACTTCGCCCTGCGCGTAGAACCTTCCGTTGGCGGGGCTGGAGGTCTCGTCCAGCGTGATCTCCAGGGAGGGAGTGTAGCGGAAATCCTTTTTGCCGCAGACTTTGCAGACCCGTTCCTTCGTTCCGGGTTCACCCTCTGCGTCATGCCAGTCGCCCCAGGTGTGATCGGCCATGGGAATGTCCCGGGTGCGGGTCTCTCCGCATCTGGTACATTTTTCACGCACCTGACCGGTGCGCGTGCATGTGGCCTTGCGGATCGTTTTTACAGCCTTCCAGTCATGCCCCGGGGCCGGAATGGTCCTGGTCTGTATGTGGCTGTCATCCTTCAGGCAGTACCGCTGCTCCAGCCCCGGACTTTCACAGGAGGGCTCATCCAGACAGTACCAGTCGCTCCACTCGTGCTTGTGTGCCGCGCTGGCGGTATTCATTGCGGAAAACATGGCGATCACCATGACCAGTGCTGAAATGACCGCGAGGATCCTTCTTTTCATTGTTCTCTTCCTTTCACGTTTTATGAATACTGCTGACAGATCATATGTTTCATTCGTGTCTATTATACCGCATTTTCACCTGAAATGCATCTGGCGGAGGTCAACA
Organism: Clostridiales bacterium; assembly: GCA_017577285.1. Taxonomy (GTDB): domain Bacteria; phylum Bacillota; class Clostridia; order Christensenellales; family Aristaeellaceae; genus ZC3RG03. Next base: position 2,784 of record PITV01000210.1, on the reverse strand, counting down.
AATATAACAGAACGGCATGGAATGCTCTTAAGAACAGGACAAATACAGAATATGCTGATCTGATCCGCATATTCGGACAGGAACGCGCGGTGTCCGTCCGGAGCTTTTCCGGCTGTTTATATGCAGACCGTGACGCCGAAAAGAACAGGAACCCCGGACAGGGGCTCCTGTTGGGGGATCCGGTCCCTGACGGCACCGGATCCTGCGGATCACTGCATCATATCATTCAGCATGCGCGTGTTGTTCAGCACATCCTGCTCCAGCGCCATCTGCGCTTCGACCGGGTCACCGGGCCAGAGGATATCCAGCATTTCCCTCCGGGCGTCCAGCCAGGCGGAGAAGAACGCCGCGTCAGCGGGGCAGATCCCGGCGGATGTATCGTAAACGCGGTCCATTCCGGCAAGGAAAGCGGAAAGGGAGGTTCCGTTCACACGCAGGGAGAAACCGCCGCGCGGGGCGGGAGCGGTGTGCAGTTCGTGGCACATCACGACCACCTTTTCACGCATCATTTCCGCGATGATGCTGTCCACCTTCGCGGGATCATCCGGATACAGCTGCTTCAGCGTCTGTTCGCGGGCGGTGAGGAAGGCGGAGAACCGGGCGCGCTCGGCCAGCACGATGATCATGGCGGGGCCGTTGCTCCGGCTGAGGTACTCCGCGTATTCCTCATCCAGAGCCTGCTTCCAGATGGCGCGGACATCGGCGGGAGAGCCGGAGACCGCCTTCGCGGCATTTTCCGTTTCCTGATGACCGGAGCAGAAGCTCAGAGCGGGGACATCACCGGTATAATCGGCAAAGCAGCCCTTTCCGGTCTTATCATCCGGATCGCCGGGATCCTCCGGGACGGGCCTGTTGGGCTTGACGGGCGCGATGACGGGAGCAACGGGGTCATCAGGGATGCCGTCGGTATCCACCCGCACAGTGTTGGATACTTCGAGCCTGAAATCATCATCTGTATATTCCGCCCGGGCGCAGTTGTCAACATAGCCGCGCTCCACATCAAAGTCTGATACTCTGTAGGTGTAGGTGAACTGAAGGCTTCCGCTGGGGTTCAGCACATCTGCCTCGCCGATGATGCCGAGGTTCTCCTGCTTCAGGCTGTCATACACGGTGAGACCGGTTATTGCCGTATCGCCTGTATTGGTGACGGTGATCAGATAGGAGACTTCCTCACCCTCCCGGTAATACCCGTCCTTTTCCGGTTTGCTGATTTCCGCTTTTGTTATTTTCAGACCGGAGAAAACGGGAAGGGGTCCGGTGATCTTGATGATCCCCCGCACGGTATTGGAAATGACATAGTCGGTGCTCATGTCATCCCCTGCGGGAAGCGCGATCATGGTGAAATCACGCAGGATCTCCTGTCTGTCCGCGTCATGCTTTACAGGGCTTACATAGAAGATGATCGTACAGCTCTCCCCGGGAGCAAGGCAGTCTGCTTCAGGCGGGAACCAGTGGAAATAATCTGTACCCAGTTTTTCTCCCAGATCATTTTCTATGCTGCCGGCGATGATTTTCAGCGGGATATCTGAAAGATTCGTTACTTCAAGGGTCCCTGTGATCACAGTTTCCGGTACATGGATCTCATCTGCACTGAATGAGGTCAGCTCGATGTGCAGGGCTTTTGTTACCGACAGTTCGATGATCCCGGTTTCGGTATTGGACCGGACATATTCCGGGGCTTCCTCCAGTGTCACGGGAAGCGCGATCATGGTGAATCTGCGCAGCACTTTTCCCGCTTTCATATCATCATCCGTTATTTCCACACAGAAACCGATCTCGCAGCTGTTTCCGGAAGTCAGGCACTTGGCTTCCTCCGGGAACCAGCTGAAATAATCTGTTTTCAGCAGTTCTCCGCCGGCGGTCTCAATACTGCCGGCAAGTATGTTCAGCGCGTAGTCGCCCGTATTCGTCAGTTTAAGCGTGCCGGCAATGACTGTCCCGGCCGGTGAAGCCGGATCCGCGCTGAAGGAAGTGATCTCCAGATGCAGAGCGGAAACGGGAACGGGCCCGCCGACGGGGATACTGAGCAATGTATCATCAGTCAGGTAAACCTTATCCCCGGTTTTGGATGTGACCGTTTTGTACTCCTCCGGTGTCAGCACATGGCCGTCATCATAGGAAACAAAGCAGCTGAACGGGGCATGCGCGCTGCGGATCAGGAATCCCGCGTTGATATCTTCCTGCGTTACGGTATAGTGGACGCTTATGGTCGCCGGTTCACCGGGAATCTGAGCGGGGAAAAAATCGGGCACATCGTTGAAAGTGACGGGTGCAAAGCTGTTATTCCCGTCCACTGCGCCGAAACCGGGAACGCAGATGACGGTATCACCCGTGTTGGTGACGCGGTAATCCACCCGCACCTGCGCGCCCGTTTCCGCGGGAACGGATGCCGGAGCGGAGATGACCTCTATGACAGCGGAACTGCTGAGTGTTTTCAGGGGGATCTCGATGCGCACATTGTCTGTAAGCCAGGACTTGTCACCGGTGACGGAAGCGACATGTCCGAATTCCTCCGGCGTCAGCACATGGCCGTCATCATAGGAAACAAAATCGCTGAAGACGCTGTGCGCGATACGGATCAGGTATCCCGCGCTGATATCTTCCGGCGTCACAACATAATTGACGCTTATGATCACGGGTTCACCCGGTACCTGATGGGGGAGGATGTCGGGGACATCATTGTAAGTGAGGGAAGCTGCCTTGCCGTTCGCGTCCCCGGCACCAAGGCCGGTGCAGCAGATAACGGTTTCGCCGGTGTTGGTGATCCTGTAATCCACCCGCACC
>PITV01000209.1 GCA_017577285.1 Clostridiales bacterium | reverse complement strand
GACTGTGGACCGTGCAATGTTCCTTGAGTGTGTGAATGGTGAGGAAGCAGATGACGATGGCCGTGAGGGCATAGGACAGGTAGGAGAAAGTGATGATTGATATCGCTGATCTTCATATGCATTCCAGCTGCTCGGACGGACAGTATGATCCAACGGAACTGATGAAGAAGGCACATGAAAAAGGCGTGAATATCATTTCCCTGACGGATCACGATACCATGCTTGGAACAAAGGCTGCCCGCGATGCTGCTGTACAGCTCGGTATGCGTTTTATCAGCGGTGTGGAAATATCCAGCGGTGAAGGCGGGGATGTTCATGTATTAGGATATGGCCTGAATGAGGATGATTCCCAACTGAATGATTTTCTTACTGCACAGAGAACGAGCCGGGAAACGCGTATTGCGGAAATGCTGGAAAAACTGGAGAAACTCGGTTTCCCTTTGGACAAAGAACGGATATTTGCCCGTGCTGCCGGAAGCATCGGAAGGCCGCATATTGCTGATGAAATGGTCGAGATGAATTATGTCACTGGCCCGAACGAAGCGTTTGATAAGTATTTGAACGAAGGTGCGCCCGCGTACGTTCCGCGAAAAAAAGTGGATACGGAAACCGCAATATCATTGATCTGTGAACTGGGGGGAATTCCTGTTCTGGCACATCCGGGACTGATTAAAGAGGATTTCAAGGCAGTTGAACGATCCATTCACAAATGGTGTGAATTTGGATTGAAAGGACTTGAAGTATACTATCCGGCACATCAGAAAACGGGCTTTGAGCTATGGAGATCGCTGGCGGCCGATTGCGGTCTGATCATGACCGGCGGCAGTGATTTTCACAAGGAAGCAGATGAAGATGATGATCATGGAATGATCGCGTCCATGGCAGGATACTGGAGAGACCAAAGTGTGGATACCGGAAAATTGCTGAAACTGACAGATCGTGTCTTACCCTAAATCGTGTCTTACCCTAATGAAAAGGAGAAACAGATGAGCTTTCCCAACGGAGAGAATCAGAATACATCTGGTGACAGGAGCCGAAAACCTGAAAACAAGGCTCCTGCCGGAGATACATATTCTCAGTCACCTTACCGTTATTATACGGGAGGCGTTTCCGGTATGCCTGTCGAAAACGGCAGGAGCGGGAAAAGAAAGATCAGATGGCCGATCGTGATCTCAACAGGCGTTATTATTGCGGCGCTGATAGTGGGGATCGCGGTACTGATCTCGTCAGGAAGCCTGTTTAAACCGGCCCCTGGCAATATCATCTATACGAATCAGAGCCCGGCCCCCGGCGGCGATACCAGCGATCCTTCAAAATATCAGTATGTGGCATCCTATGCTGACAGGTATGCTCCTAATGTGTGTATAGACGGAGTGGAGATAGGCGGACTGACCAGAGGAGAGGCGATAGAAAAGATCAACCAGAGCATCCGTGATGAGGATCAGGACGGCAGCTGGTCACTGGATCTTGTTTATAACGGCCACAGATATGTCACTGTCACTGAGCGTGTGCTCGGTACGGAAAGAGACTACGATGCCCTGATGCTGGCAATGGATGACGCGTTTGCGATCGGTAAAGTGAACGAGGAAAACGGTGTGTCATTGGACCGGGCGTACGATCAACTTGTGGAGAACAGCAGCAACGGTTTCTTCTTTGATTCCAGGGTCAGTGCGGAGTCTGATCTGCTGGATCAGTATTTGTCGCTGATCGCCGAGAATATGTACCGGGAACCGCAGAATGCCTATATTGCGACCTTTAATCCGCAGGCGTCATATCCTTTCACCATCGTGGATGATGTTCCGGGCGTGAGGCTGGATGTGGAAAGGGCAAAACAGGAGATCCTGACAAGAGCCGCTTCTGGCATTTCGGGCACCTATGAACTGATACCGGACTGGATTCCCGCATCGGTCACAACAAACGATGTGCGAAACTCCGTCACGCTGATCTCCTCCTGGACAACGAATATTTCATCTTCTTCAACAGAAAACCGGAACAACAACATCGCGCTGGCTTTAAGCAAGGTGGATGGAACTGTACTGGAAAACGGAGCCACCTTCAGTTTTAATGGCGTTGTCGGAAAACGCACCACCAAGGCCGGTTTCCTTGAAGCGGATGCTTATGCCAATAATGAAACGGTCATGCAGGTCGGCGGAGGCGTGTGTCAGGCAAGTTCCACCATTTATATGGCGGCCCGGCTCGCGAATCTGAAGATCATCAGCCGTCAGCCGCATTCCATGGCTGTGAACTACACATCCTTTGGCTTGGACGCGACTGTGAATTCCGATGGCAAGGTCATCGATATGAAATTCCAGAACAACACCGGCGGGACGATCTATATATGCGCCGGTCTTGAAGGAAAGAACAAAAGGACCTGTTACTGCCGTATTTACGGCCCCGCGATGGAACCGGGTGTGACCTATGCCGTGCGCACAGAGGAAGTGGAAACCATCATCGGCGCCGATCTTGAACCGGTATACAAAAAGGACACTGAAGGCGTCTACGGGGTTACATACACCGATGAGGAGATCCTCGTGAAAGAGGCTGTTGACGGACATATCGTTGAGGCGTATCTTCAGAAATTCCAGGACGGTGTGCTGGTAGAGGAAACTTTTATATCCAGAGACGAATATCCGGCACAGGCGGCGATATATTACCGCGGTGTGGAGAAACCTCCTGTTTTCCCGGAAGAATAACATCAGGTGCATGGACGGAACTTTCGTTCCATGCACTTTTCTGTTGCAAAAAAGGCGTGAATGCTCTATAATCTATGCGAAGAGAAGTTCTGTTTGATATTCATATTCCATACGGAGGAGTTTGCATGAAGAACGCAAAAACTCAGAAACACATATTCAGGATCTGTCTGATCGCTGTCATCGCGATCATGCTTTCTGTCACCCTCGTGACCGCGTTCGGAACCGAAGAGACCGGAAAGATAAGGATACGTTATCCGGATTCATACGGCACATATTCTTCTTTTTCGGATATCGTTTTAACGCTGGGGATAGAGGGTTCGATGAAGCCTGAAAGCTGCGGCGAATACAGATATCTGTATCAGGGGCTGCAGAATGAAAATGTGGATATCTGCTTCCCGCTGGTGATGCATGCCGAAAACGAAACGGACATCATTTATACAGATTACAAGGCGGAAATCAAGATCGTTGCCGTTTACAAACAGGCATACAGCAAGGACACTACATTCAAAAAGATCGCTGTCGTAGAGAATTCCATCGTTGATGAGTACGCGAGGATCACCTGGCCGGCAGCGGAGATCGTAACAGTCAAGTCAGTCGGAGAGTGTCTTGAGGCAGTCAGCAGCGGAAAAGCAACCTGCGCTTTGCTGACCGGTGAGCAGGTGGCTGTGTATCTTACCAATAATAAAGACTACGCTGCTCTGAAAACGATCACCGTAACGCAGGATGGCAGCCGCTGCATCGTGGCACTGGCTGTCAAGGATCCTGAAATGGCGGAAAAAATAAATGCTGCTGTCGCCAGCATGGACAATGGAGCTGTGGACGCGCGTATTCAGAAATATCTGAATACACAGGATGCGCAGAAAGAGCTGCCCGTTGCTCTGATCGTTTTGCTGAGCGTGATCGTGGCCCTGCTGGTGCTCGGGTATATCATGATAAAGCGGTACCGCGCTCACAGGAAAGAACAGATGGCTGTCATCAACGGCCTGTCATCCGATTTTGAATGTGTAACGCTGCTGGATGTGAAGTCAAATCACGAAACCAGATACCGTGTGAGCGAACTGTTTTCACGTCATGTCACAGGCTGGCAGGAAACCGAAGACTACGGACTTCGCATGAGGATGTTCGCGGAAAATCTTGTGGTGGAGGAAGATCGGAAACGGTTCATCACAGAATCTGAAAAGGAACGTGTTGCGCAGCGGCTGAAAGAAAACGGGATCTATGTGGTCAACTACAGGATCAATGTGGATGGAAAGGTGCTCTATTTCCAGACAAAGTATGTCAATGATAAGCTGAGCAAGAACTGTGTGATCGCCGGTTTCCACAGTGTGGATGCTGAAACCAGAAAGGAACTGGAACTGCAGAAGAAGATCCAGGAGAATGCGATGGTTCAGCGGCTGTCCCTGCAGATGGTCACCACGCTGGTCAAAATCATTGACGCGAAGGATAAGTACACAAACGGCCACTCTATCCG
>PITV01000208.1 GCA_017577285.1 Clostridiales bacterium | reverse complement strand
GGATGAAACAGGCGCTGATCATCGTTGATTGTGCAGAGCCTCTGATCGTAACAATTGTAAATTCGGTCGATAATTTATTACAAAACTGTTAAATATATTGCAGATTGTTACAAAATCGCGTATAATATGTGCGGAGGAAATCCTATGAGATCAAAGAGTGTGTATGTGTTCCTTAAATTTCTGTTGGCTGTTACTCTTTGCTGCTGCATGCTGGCGGTGGCGATCCCCTTCGTGGCTGAAGCGGGGGAAACGGGAGAGGCGTATGCCCTTGTGAGTGAAACGGTCAACGGCCCCGAAGGCAGCTTCATTACCCGTCCGGTGCTGACGGGCGGTGACGCCGCCGTGTGCGAAACGGTGAACGCGGCCATCGCCGAAAAGGCAAATCTCTCCGCCTATGAGACTGCTCTTTTGAACCTGTCCCCCGGCAGTACGGGGATCCGGGTGAACTGGCAGAGCAACGCGGTCGAAAACGGGAAATGTCCGGAGGTTTTGAGCATCCGCGTCTGTGCGGAGGGAAAACAGCCTCAGGGACGTCCCGGCCAGGTGAATTATCTTATGACCTTCGATCTGCGGGACGGCAGTGAGGTGACATTCGGAATGCTCTGCACCGATGAGGACGGGATGACGGGATTTCTGGAAGAATATGTCTGGGATGAAGTGGAACCGGAACTTTCCGATTACATGGAAAACCGCTCTCTTTCTCCCGTGCCCGCGGAACGGTTCTTTCTGGACGGCTGTGGAAACATCGTGTTCTACTATGAAAAGGGTCAGTTCAGTTTCCTGTCCGGTGCCTGCGGTGCTTTCGCCGTCAGTTACGGTGAGGTTTCGGAATGGCTGAACACGGATGAGGACGCCCTGCCGGCTCTGGCGCTGAACAGTGAAAAAGAGCCCCTGTTCATGACACTGCCCGGCTGCGATCTGGAAGAGACGCTCGAAAAGTACAAATGCCCGCTGGACTCTTTCTACTACGTGAGCGGAAGCGCTTATCTTACGGAGGAACCGCTGCTTCGCGGCATTTACCTGCTTACCAATGAGGATGAGGAGTTCGTGACCGGTGTGGCGCTGCTTCGCGGCACACTGGACGGAGCAGTCATTGGAAGATCCACGCTGAATGAACTGCATGACGGAGACTGCTGGCCTGTGAATCAGGAGGAAAGCGAAGGCCTGCTGACGGTGCCCGGCTGCTGCTACGAAGAGAAGAGGGACGGGCTGACTTATCTCTACTGCTTTGATGAGGATCAGGTGCTGTACAACATCTCGATCCATGCGCGCTACTATCCCTATGATCATGAGTGATCCGGAACGGCCGGTGCGGCCTGTTCGCGGGGATGAAAGGAGTATATCTTGTCTTCAACCGCTGCTGCTCAAAAAGGAATAAAAACATCTATCCGGCGTGTGCCGCTCAAACTGATCACCGGTATGGTTCTGCTTGTCGTGTCTGTGGTCTGGGCACTGTCAATGATCCTGACGCTGGATCCGGAAAGCGAAAGTGTGCTGAAACCGATCCGGGACACTGTACTTGCTCTGTCCGGCATCGGTGCCCCGGTCATCTGTGTGCTGATGCTGTGGGGCGCGGTACTGTGCCTGGCAAGCGCGTACCATCCCGTCATCAGGAGAGGCCTTTTTCTGACCTGTCTGATCTATCTGTTCCTGACGGCTGCCCTTGAGATCCTGATGCCAAGCCCCAACAACAGGAGCATCGACCTGATCAGTGAGATCAACCTGAATGCTGACTTTGTCAGAAAAGTCGGCACATCCGGTGATCTCGCGCTTAAGTATCACGGCTTCGGAAACATCACATTCCTGATCGCCTGGCCTCTGTACCAGGTGAACAAGATCTTCGGCTTCACCGCAGCTCTGCTGCTGACGATCATCTTCATTTTCATGTTCTTCCGCACCAATCCGGTTAAGATCTTTGAAAAGATCTCCAACGCGCTGGACAGGCACGAAAAGAAGAAATGGGAAAAAGAAAAGGCCCGCGCTCAGGAGACCGAAGAGAACGGCCAGACAGGGGAGACCCGGACGCCCGGAGCAGTACCTGCTTACGCGTCCGCTCCGGCTTCCGCTGTCCGTTCCCACTACAGAGCGGCGGCGGCTCAGCCTGTGTACGGATATGAACCCGATCCGTATGACAACGGCGCGGGACAGCCCCGCCAGCCTGTGACAGACGCGCCTGCCCCGATCGAGGATGATTACTGGGGGCCTTCCGGTGCATATCCCGCCTCTCAGGCGGATTATGCACAGCCTTCTCAGCGGAACGGAAATGGCAGGACTCCCGAGCCTGTATATCCCGAACATGCCCCGGCTGCCGCTGCGGCGAACAGGCCGCAGGTGCCGGCTCCTGTATATCCGGATGACCTTTCTGCAGATAACGGAACGGGCAATGATGACGGTTCTTTCGACTTCTATCCCGAAGAGGAAGAAACACATGATGCTCCCGCGCCGCGGAAGCCCGCCCCAGTAAAGCGTGAAGAGAAAGCCGCCGCCAGACCCGCCGCGTCATCGCACAAGACGGCGGAGAATGTGTCCGCTCCCGCAGTTCCTCCTGCTGCAGAGGAGGATGAAGACGGGGAAGAGGACACTGAGAATGCTGCCTGGACGGACTTTGTCCGCCGCCGCGAGCAGCAGGCTTTCAACAAGAAGAACGGCCGGGCCGGCGGCACAGCGAAGGCCGATCCTGAGCCTGTATATACCGATCCTGTTATGCCCATCACCGGTGAAAAGGTCAAACTGAATACCAGATCTGAAGCGGTTCCGGCTGAGAAACCCTCTCTGGACGGAAGAGACAAGCAGAAGGCCGAGTCGATGCAGATGGAAATGAAGATCTCATCGCCTTATGTGTTCCCGAAGATGGAACTGCTGAGCCTTCCCAAAGTGGAAAACCGCGATGAGTCGATGGCGGATCAGCAGAAGGCGCAGGCTATCGAGGATACGCTTGCCTCCTTCCATATCGAGAGCAAGGTGATGCAGATCACTCACGGTCCCTCCATCACCCGCTTTGCCCTGAGTATCGCCCCCGGTGTGAAGGTGAGCAACATCACAGGCAGCATGGCCAGCAATATCGGTCTCACGCTGGGCACCAATCACATCCGTATGGAATCTCCCATACAGGGGACCAGCTATATCGGTATCGAGCTTCCCAATGAAAAAGTTACGACAGTGAGCCTGCGTGAAGTGCTTGAGAGCCCGGAGATGAAGAATAATTCCAATCCTCTTCTGGTGGCGCTGGGCAAGGATATCGCGGGTACGCCCGTGCTGTGTGATCTGAGCAAAATGATCCATACGCTGATCGCCGGCGCTACTGGCAGCGGTAAATCCGTGTGCATCAATTCCATCGTCTGCAGCCTGCTTTACAGAGCTACGCCTGAGCAGGTCAGGATGATCATGATCGACCCCAAGCAGGTGGAACTGCAGGTGTACAACGGCATTCCTCATCTGCTCACGCCTGTGGTGTGCGATCCGAAGAAAGCGGCTGCCGCGCTGAACTGGGTCGTTAATGAGATGTTTGAACGCTATAATATCTTTTCCGCTAACAAGGTCCGCAATCTGACCACTTACAATAAGATCAAAGCCGGGACCGGTGAAGTGATGCCCAATATCGTGGTCATCATCGATGAAATGGCTGATCTGATGGAAGTATGCAGAAAGGAAGTTGAAGAGTCGATCCGCCGTCTGGCTGCTCTGGCACGCGCCGCCGGTATCTTCCTGGTGCTGGCTACCCAGCGTCCCTCTGTGGATGTTATCAGCGGTGTTATCCGGAACAATATCCCCAGCAGGATCGCGTTTGCCGTATCCAGCGGTACGGACAGCCGCACGATTTTGGACAGCATCGGTGCGGAAAAACTGGTTGGAAGAGGAGATATGCTCTTCAAGCCTGCCGGAAGCGAGCCGCGCCGTGTTCAGGGATGCTTCGTAAAGGACGAGGAAGTGGAGGCGATCACTGAATTTGTTGCCGCCAATACCGCCGCGCAGTATGATCCCGATATTCAGGAACAATTGGACAGCGTGGGAAGCAGCGGTCGTGACCGGTCCGAGGAGGAAACGGATGATGGCGGAGACGGCAGTGAAGATGAACTGCTGCTTACCGCCATTGAGATGGCTGTTGAAGACAGGCAGACTTCCACTTCCATGCTGCAGCGCCGCCTGAAGCTGGGATATTCCCGCGCGGCCCGTCTGGTGGAT
>PITV01000020.1 GCA_017577285.1 Clostridiales bacterium | reverse complement strand
GGATGATATTTCTTCAGAATGATCTTATCGTCTTCGACAAATATCTCCAATGTATCACGCAGATCGATATCCATCGTACGGCGCAATTCAACGGGAATCACGATACGTCCAAGATCATCCAGTTTTCTTACTACTCCTGTAGATTTCATATTTTCCCTCCGTTTACCAGTTTCTTTTTATATTTTATTTGTTTTTCTGAACGCAGTCAAGTGTTTAAGGGCTATATGCTTTCATTTTTCATGTCTGCGTTTTCTCTTTTAACAAACAATAGAATATTCCGTTTGCATTTATTAGTGTTTCCTGCTATAATATGTTTATGTAAACGTTTACATCACATACAGAAAGGAAGGTCTTATGAAGAGTATACTTCGATTCCTGTGCTTGATAATAACATTTATTATTATCGTATGTTCCACTTCGTCTGCAGATGAAACTGTTTTGACCGGAGATGATGGAATTATGAGGTATGAACTGACTGCTGTTGAACTTACCCGTCTGATGGGCAACGGTACAAATCTGGGAAACACGATGGAGGCTTGTGACACCTCACGAATGAACTGGTCGGCAGTTCCGGCTTCTTATGAAACCTGGTGGGGGCAACCTGTCACTACTCAGGATATGTTTTACTCCATGAAAAAAGCCGGATTTGATACCGTACGTATCCCTGTGGCATGGATGACCAATGCGACATCCATGTATCTTGATCATGACTGTACGATAAATCCTGCTTATCTCCAGCGCGTAAAGGAGATCGTTGATTACGCGCGAAATGCCGGCATGTATGTGATCATCAATGATCACTGGGATGGCGGCTGGTACGGGATGTTCGGCTCTGAAGATCCTGCAACCTGTGCATTTGCAAGGGATGCCTATATCTGCATGTGGAAACAGATCGCCGAGTATTTTATTGACTATTCGGATTATGTCATTTTTGAAGGCGCAAATGAGGAGATCGGAGCCCGTTTTGATGAAAACAGCAGATACTGTAATGATTCAGTTAAAAGCTACCTGACCGAGAATCAGCGTTATGCTGTAGCGAATGAAGTGAATCAGCTGTTTGTTGATACAGTACGTTCCACCGGCGGAAACAATGCGGCAAGATTTCTGCTGATCCCCGGATACGGAACAAATATCGCGAGCACCTGTGACGGACGCTTCAAAATGCCGGATGACAGCGCATCAGACAAATTACTGATCTCCGTTCATTTTTATGATCCCTGGTCCTACTGCGGCGCGAGCGATGCGTCAGGCGCGACAAAATGGGGCACAAAACTGAATCTGCTTGATATGATGTCGGTTCTGAGCCGAATGCAATCGTTTGTTGCAAGAGGATACGGTGTCGTTATCGGGGAATATGGAGCGCTGACAGGTGCTGACGGAGTGACAAAGGATAATGCTGCTCTTTATCACAGGTTCTTCCTTGATTGCTGTGATTATTTCGATTATACATCATGTCTCTGGGATACGAGCTGTTTCTTTGACCGCAGGGCACTTGCCTTCCGTGATGCAGATCTGGCAGCAGTATATATCAGCAGAAATCAGGAAACAGAGATTGATTCGTCAGAAGTAAGAACAAGCGCGAAACACGATATGGACGCCCTTATAGAGTCTGCTCCCGACACTTTTAAGAATGATGTCATCTCCGTTGATGACAACACTGCTGTTGCATGGATCATGTGGAACGATGGAGGATGGTCAATAAGTTACTCTGTTGGGGACAAATATGATCCTGACTCTGTTTCACCCGGACTAAAAACAACAGATGCTGTCATCAACGGCGAAGGGATATATACTGTAAAACTTGATTTTACCGGAACTTCGAACGGATATTCCGCCAGTACGGCATTCAGTGCGATCGGTATCAGTAATGGAGAACTTCTTTTTCCCGGCTATGTCGTTGATATTACTGAATGCAGGATCAATGGAGAGATCTATCACTTCAAAGGCCGTCCTTATACCACATCAGATGACGGAAAGTGTACGCGTGTGAACCTTTTCAATGAATGGGTGACTGCTGTCCCCCGGGACAAGGCGCGTGTACGTTACGGAGATCTTACAGGCACGACTGCAACGCCTATCAACAGAAACGATGCTGTGATCGGTCATATCGAAACCATCGAGATCACATTCTGGTATGGTCCGCGTAAATAATATATGTACCTGTTGTTCCGGTATTGCTTTTATGTCTTTATGTGCGGGAAATTGGTTGTTTTTTCAATGATTTTTTGTTCAATCAATATTTTCATCGATTTTATTCTGTGCTATAATTTCCGTCGGTCCCACAGATGATGAAAGGAACATGAATTTATGAGCAATCAAAGAAAAGTCGGAACTGTTTCCCGCGGAATTCGTTGCCCCATCATTCGTCAAGGCGATAACATGGCGGAGATCGTAACCAGCAGCGTTCTTGAAGCTGCCGAAAGCGAAGGATTCAAGCTGAATGATCGTGATGTGATTGCTGTAACTGAATCTGTTGTTGCCCGTTCTCAGGGCAACTATGCTTCTGTTTCTGATATCTCTGCCGATGTTAAGTCGAAGCTCGGCGGCGGAACGATCGGCGTAATCTGGCCCATCCTTTCCAGGAACCGTTTTGCTGTATGTCTGCGCGGTATCGCGGGCGGCGCGAAGAAGATCGTTCTTATGCTCAGCTACCCCAGCGATGAAGTTGGAAATGAACTGGTCAGTCTTGACAAACTGGACGAAGCCGGTATCAATCCCTACTGCGATGTGCTTACTCTCAAAAAATACCGTGAACTTTTCGGCGCTAATCTGCATCCCTTTACCGGTGTTGACTATGTTGAGTATTACGGCAATCTGATCCGTGAATGCGGTGCTGAAGCAGAGATCATTTTTGCCAACCAGGCAAAGGCGATTCTGGACTATACCGATTGCGTTCTCACCTGCGACATCCATACCCGCAAGCGTACCAAGCGCATCCTGAAGGCTGCCGGCGCCCGAATCGTATGCGGACTGGATGATATTATGACTGCTCCTGTGAATGGCAGTGGCTGCAATGAAATGTACGGTCTTCTCGGATCCAACAAATCTGATGAGGAGCATGTGAAACTCTTCCCCAGAGACTGCAAGGATCTGGTATATGATATTCAGAAGCGTATTCTCAATGCTACCGGAAAGCATGTTGAAGTCATGGTTTACGGCGACGGTGCTTTCAAGGATCCGCAGGGAAAGATCTGGGAACTGGCTGATCCTATCGTATCCCCCGCCTTTACGGACGGTTTGAAAGGCACGCCCAATGAACTGAAACTGAAGTATCTGGCTGATAATGATTTCAAGGATCTCTCCGGTGAAGCTCTGAAAAATGCCATCGAGAACAGCATCCGTACCAAGGAAAAGAACCTTGTCGGCAGCATGACCAGTGAAGGAACAACTCCCCGTCAGCTGACTGACCTGATCGGAAGTCTGTGCGATCTGACCAGCGGCAGCGGCGACAAAGGTACACCCGTCGTTCTGGTCCAGGGATACTTTGATAACTATACCAACGATTAACAGCATAAAGCTGAATACCAAAACAGCCGGTTCTGAAATACAGACCGGCTGTTTTGGTATGAGTCATTCAGTAAACATTCCGTATTCTATCAGAAAAGCCCTGTGATTCTGCCGTCATCATCAACATCGATCTTCTCGGCAGCGGGAACTCTGGGCAGACCCGGCATCGTCATGATATCACCGGTAAGAACAACGATAAAGCCTGCGCCGGCAGATACCTTTACATTCTTGACAGTGACAGTGAAATGTTCGGGAGCGCCGAGTTTTGCCGGATCATCTGAGAATGAATATTGCGTCTTGGCAATACATACAGGGATCTTGTCAAATCCGAGAGCAGTCAGCTGGTCGATCTGCTTTTTCGCGGCAGGCAGGATGCTGATCCCGTCTCCCCCGTAGATCTTTGTCACAACGGCCCTGATCTTGTTCTCGATACTGTCATTCACATCATAAGAGAATGTGAAATCACCTTTTTCTTCTTCACAAAGACGTACGACTTCGCGGGCCAGTTCGATGCCGCCTTTTCCGCCGTCAGCCCAGACAGTGGAGAGCTTCGTGTTCACTCCCAGTTCTTTGCACTTTGCAATAATGAACTCGATCTCTTTATCAGTATCTGTCGGGAAACGGTTTACAGCAACTACACAGGGCAGCTTATAGACGTTCTTGATGTTATTTACATGACGGAGCAGATTGGGAATTCCTTTCTCCAGTGCAGCGAGATCTTCTGTAGCAAGCTGTTTCTTGTCAAGTCCACCGTGCATCTTGAGGGCGCGTACGGTAGCCACAACAACTACCGCATCCGGCGTGAGACCGGCCATACGACATTTGATATCAAGGAACTTTTCCGCACCGAGATCAGCGCCGAAACCTGCTTCAGTTACTGTATAATCTCCCATCTTCAGCGCCATGCGGGTAGCCATCACGCTGTTGCAGCCATGAGCGATATTGGCAAAAGGTCCGCCATGGACAAACGCGGGAGTTCCTTCAAGCGTCTGTACAAGATTGGGCTTCAAAGCATCCTTCAGAAGTGCTGCCATGGCTCCGACCGCTTTCAGATCGCCGGCGGTCACAGGTTTGTCATCATAGGTATAACCGACTATGATGCGGCTCAGCCGCTCCTTCAGATCGTGTATGGAAGAGGAAAGGCAGAATACAGCCATGATCTCACTTGCAACAGTGATATCGAATCCGTCCTCACGGGGAACACCGTTTGCCTTGCCGCCCATACCATCCAGAACAAAACGCAGCTGACGGTCATTCATATCCACGCAGCGCTTCCAGGTGATCCTGCGCGGATCGATATTGAGGGCATTCCCCTGCTGAATATGATTATCCAGCATAGCGGCCAGCAGATTGTTCGCGGCACCGATGGCGTGGAAATCTCCGGTAAAGTGCAGATTGATATCCTCCATCGGCACTACCTGCGCGTAACCGCCACCGGCCGCACCGCCCTTTACACCGAAAACAGGCCCGAGAGAGGGTTCACGAAGCGCAACAGTAACATCCTTGCCGATCAGCTTGAGACCGTCAGCCAGACCGATCGTGGTTGTGGTCTTGCCTTCGCCTGCAGGTGTGGGCGTTATAGCTGTAACAAGGATAAGCTTTCCGTCAGGCCGGTCAGTTTCCTTCAACAGAGCAGGATCGATCTTTGCCTTGTATTTTCCGTAGAATTCCACATATTTCTCATCAACATGCGCCTTTTCGGCGATCTTGCTGATGTGTTCCATTTCACATTGCTGGGCAATTTCGATATCAGTCAAATATGCCATTGTTCATTCCTCCTGCTGTCATTCATCACTTGAAGTACTTCACTGCGGCTTCAAACATACGAATATCATAGTTGCCGGGAACATTTTTGTAAAGACCTTTTCCGATCCTTTCGCTGTGACCCATTTTACCGAATACACGTCCGTCAGGAGAGGTAATTCCTTCGATCGCCCACATAGAACCATTGGGATTGAATAGTATATCATCTGTCGCATTTCCCTGCAGATCAACATACTGCGTGGCGATCTGCCCGTTCTTCTCCAGTGTCCTGATCAGTTCCTCTTCGGCGAAGAACCTGCCCTCACCGTGTGAGATAGGCACATTCACGATGTCCCCCACATTCATCAGGCTGAGCCAGGGAGATTTTACAGAGCAGATCCTTGTCCGCACGATACGGGACTGATGACGTCCGATGGTGTTGAATGTCAGTGTCGGACAATGTTCATCCGTATCCATGATCTTACCAAAGGGTACAAGGCCCAGTTTGATAAGCGCCTGGAATCCGTTACAGATGCCGCACATAAGGCCGTCACGGTTTTCAAGCAGATCGCTTACTCCATCACGAATCTGAGCATTGCGGAAGAATGCTGTAATGAACTTGCCGCTGCCGTCAGGCTCATCTCCGCCCGAGAAACCGCCGGGAATGAAGATCATCTGAGATTCTTTCATTTTACCGGCAAATTTTTCGACACTGCGGCTTATTCCCTCACTGGTCAGATTGTTGATGACCACGATATCGGCAACAGCGCCGGCATCTGTTACAGCCTTCGCGCTGTCATATTCACAGTTTGTTCCCGGGAAGACGGGAATCAGCACACGCGGCTTTGCCGAGCGAACAGCGGGGGCAGCTATGTTACATTTTCCGCTGTACGACACATTTTTCACGGCTGTCTTTTCAGTTTCTGCATAACTGGGATAAACGCTTTCAAGCTTGCCTTCATAAAGCTTCAGGAGACTATCTAAAGACATCTTCTCAGCACCATACCTGATGCTCTTATCCTCTGTAATGCGGCCGATCAGAATTGCATCCTCGATATTGGAATCACTTTCAATGAGGAAGCATCCGTAATGATAGCCGAATATATCCTGAACAGACAGACCGTTATCAAATACAAAGCCCAGGGAATTTCCGAGACTCATCTTCAGAACAGCCTCGCCGATGCCGCCGGGTCCCGGTGTATAGCATGCCTTGATCTTTCCTTCCCTGTTCAGCTTTGAGATCCTGTCAAACACAGAAATCAGGGAATTGGTCACAGGCAGTCCGTTTTCATCAGTTTCCGGGGAGATAAGGAACAGATTGTCTCCGGCAGCCTTGAATTCAGGAGAAATAATATCCTTTTCTTTCGCACAGGTCACCGCGAAGGAAACCAGCGTTGGAGGTACATCAAGCTTCTCAAAAGATCCGCTCATAGAATCTTTTCCGCCGATCGCACCGATGCCCAGTTCCATTTGCGCTTTAAAGGCTCCCAGAAGGGCTGCAAGCGGCTTTCCCCAGCGTGACGCATCCTTGTTAGGCTTTTCGAAATACTCCTGGAAAGTAAGATAAACATCATTAAAAGAGGCGCCGGAAGCGATCAGCTTGCTTACAGACTCCACAACAGCGAGATACGCTCCGTGATAAGGGCTCTTTTCCGCGATAAAGGGATTGTACCCCCAGGCCATGAGAGAGCAATCATCAGTGTGCCCGTTCTCAATGGAGATCTTCTGAACCATCGACTGAACAGGTGACAGCTGATTCTTTCCGCCAAAGGGCATCAGCACGGTTCCGGCACCGATGGTAGAGTCAAACCTTTCTGAAAGTCCACGTTTTGAGCAGGTATTGAGATCACTTGCAACAGCATTCATATTATCGGTAAAACTGCCGGTCACAAACTTGTCGATTTTGTCAGCATGGGCCGGCGCGGCTGTTGTGTGCTTTTCAGCTCCGTTGGAATTCAGGAAATCGCGGCTGATATCAACGATCTTTCTTCCGTTCCAGTTCATGACGAGCCGTTTTTCTTCCTGCACGACCGCGACAGCGCACGCCTGCAGGTTCTCGCTATCAGCTATACGGATAAACTCATCCACGTTCTCCTTTTCAACAACAACAGCCATACGTTCCTGAGATTCGGAAATCGCGAGTTCTGTTCCGTCAAGGCCTTCATATTTCTTCGGCACTTTATTCAGGTCGATCACAAGGCCGTCAGCCAGTTCTCCGATGGCAACAGAAACACCGCCTGCACCGAAATCGTTGCAGCGCTTGATCATGCGGCAGGCTCTGGCATTGCGGAGAAGCCTCTGCAATTTTCTTTCCTCGGGTGCATTGCCTTTCTGCACTTCAGCACCGCAGGTTTCTACAGAATGCGCGTTGTGAGCTTTAGAACTTCCGGTAGCGCCGCCGATGCCGTCGCGGCCGGTATTTCCGCCCAGAAGGATCACCACATCACCGGGATCAGGCACTTCACGGCGCACATTCCCGGCAGGCGCAGCCGCGATAACAGCACCGATCTCCATGCGCTTTGCCGCGTAACCTGGATGGTAGATCTCATCCACAATGCCGGTCGCCAGACCGATCTGGTTGCCGTAAGAAGAATATCCAGCGGCTGCAGTCGTTACCAGCTTGCGCTGAGGAAGCTTGCCGGGAATAGTCTCACTTACAGGTACAGTTGGATCAGCGGCTCCGGTCACACGCATAGCGCCGTAAACATAACTTCTTCCGGAAAGAGGATCACGGATAGCACCGCCGATACAGGTGGCAGCTCCGCCGAAAGGCTCGATTTCAGTGGGGTGATTGTGTGTTTCGTTTTTGAACAGAAGAAGCCAGGGCTCCTTTTTCCCGTCATTTTCGACCTCGATCTTTACCGTGCAGGCATTGATTTCTTCTGATTCATCCAGTTTATCAAGCTTGCCTTCCGCCTTCAGTGCCTTAACGGCAATGGTAGCCAGATCCATCAGACATATGGGCTTTGACGGACGGAATTTTTTATGCGTATCCAAATACAGATCCCACGCATCCTGCAGCACCTTGTCCTCAAACTTCGCATCATCGATCATGGTGAGGAAAGTTGTGTGACGGCAGTGATCAGACCAGTAAGTATCGATCATGCGGATCTCTGTAACAGTAGGATCACGATGTTCAGACTTGAAATACTCCTGACAGAAAGCGATATCATCAAGATCCATTGCCAGACCCATCGTCTGCACAAGTTCCTGTAAGCCATCCCTGTCAAGAGCGATAAATCCCTCCATCGTCCTTACAGTTTCAGGAATGACATACTCTGTCTTCAGTGTTTCCGGAAGATCAAGTGACGCTTCTCTCGCTTCCACAGGATTGATCACATGCTTCTTGATGGTGTCAAGTTCATCGTCTGAAAGCAGGCCCTTCAGAACATATACTTTTGCGGAATGAATGACAGGACGATCACCCTGTGAGATGATCTGAATGCACTGGGCTGCACTGTCAGCTCGCTGATCAAACTGGCCAGGAAGATATTCCACCGCAAAAACGGTATCATCTCCGCAGTCGAGTTCTCTTGTTGCGATATCAAGCTGCGGTTCGGAGAAAACAGTATCAATGGCGTATTGAAAAAGTTCCTCTGTGATATTCTCTGCATCATAACGGTTGATGATACGCACATCAGTAAGACTTGTGATGCCGAGGATCTGATTCACTTCGTTCAGCAGTTTCTGCGCTTCCTGAGCCTGTTCTTTCTTTTTCTCAACATAAACACGGTAAACCATGTCATACCTCCGCTTTCAATGCTCTCTGACCGATGTCTCTGCGATAATAGGCATTTTCAAAAGTGATCTTTCTCACCTTTTCATATGCCATGTCCAGGGCCGACTTCAATGTGTTATCAACCGCAGTTACGCCCAAAACACGTCCGCCGCTTGTAACGAGCTGTCCATCCTTAAGAGCAGCACCAGCGACATACACGCTGTCAGCAACAGTGTCAGGTATCGTGATGGGATAGCCTTTTTCATAATGCACAGGGTACCCCTTGGATGCCATGATCACACATGCGGCATGCTTATCACTGAAACGGACATCACATTCCGCAAGCTTTCCATCAGTAACAGCGCGCATAACAGTGTACAGATCACTTTCAAGCAGCGGCAGAACCACCTGCGTTTCGGGATCGCCGAATCGGCAGTTATATTCAATAACTTTGGGGCCCTTCGCTGTGATCATCAGTCCAAAGTACAGGCATCCCTTGAAAGTACGTCCTTCCCGGTTCATGGCATCGATCGTTGGAATGAATATCTCTTTCATGCAGCGGTCGGCAATTTCCTTTGTGTAATAGGGATTGGGAGCAACCGTTCCCATACCGCCCGTATTGAGACCAGTGTCATTATCTCCTGCTCTTTTGTGATCCATGGAAGATATCATCGGCACAACTGTCTTTCCGTCTGTAAAGGACAGTACAGAAACTTCGGGCCCGGTAAGAAACTCCTCGATAACGATATTCTCACCGCTTTTTCCGAACTGTTTGTCCTGCATCATGGAAATAACAGCCTGTTTCGCGTCATCTCTGTTTTCAGCGATTATAACACCTTTTCCCAGCGCGAGACCGTCGGCTTTGATCACGATGGGCATATCGGCAGTTTCAAGATATTCAAGAGCACTCTGCATATCATTGAATGTCTGATAGCTGGCAGTAGGTATTCCGTATTTCTTCATCAGATCCTTTGAAAAGATCTTGCTTCCCTCAATAATAGCAGCATTTGCCTTTGGGCCGAAGCACGGGATCCCCTTTTCTTCGAGACGGTCCACACAGCCGAGTACCAGCGGATCATCCGGCGCGACCACAGCATAATCGATTCCGTTTTCTACAGCGAAATCAACGATGCCGCTGATATCTGTCGCAGCAATGCCGACACAAACAGCATCCGCCGCGATGCCGCCGTTACCGGGCAACGCGTAGATCGTATCTATTGCAGGATTTTCTTTCAGTTTCTTGATAATGGCATGCTCTCTGCCGCCACCGCCGACGACCATCAGTTTCATAAGCTACTGCCTTTCTTGCATTTTTAATTAATGATGGAAAAGACGCATCTTAGTGAAAGACATCACCATCTTATATTTGTCGCAGCATTCGATCACAGCGTCATCACGGATAGATCCACCGGGTTCAGCGATGTATTTCACGCCGCTCCTGAAAGCTCTTTCGATATTGTCGCTGAAGGGGAAGAAAGCATCGCTTCCCAGTGCAACATTCTCAATGGTGTCAAGATATGCTCTTTGTTCTTCCTTGGTAAAGGGCTTGGGCTGTGCGGTAAAATACTTCTGCCAGTTGCCATCGGCGCACACATCTTCTTCGTTCTGATTGATGTAGCCGTCAATAACATTATCACGGTCGGGACGGCCGAGATCCGCGCGGAAAGGCAGATTCAGCACCTGGTCGGCCTGACGGAGGAACCAAGTATCAGCCTTCGTTCCGGCAAGACGGGTGCAGTGGATGCGGCTCTGCTGACCGGCACCAACACCGATCGCCTGACCATCCACAGCGTAGCATACAGAATTGGACTGAGTATATTTAAGTGTGATCAGCGCGACGATCAGATCGCGGAGAGCAGACTCGGGCAAGTCTTTATTTTCTGTTACGATATTGGAGAGCAGTTCTCTGTTGATTTCAAAGTTGTTTCTTCCCTGTTCAAAGGTGATGCCAAACACCTGCTTGCATTCCTGAGGAGCAGGAATATAATCGGGATCGATCTTAACGATGTTGTAGTTTCCCTTGCGCTTGGTTTTCAGGATTTCCAGAGCTTCAGGCTCATATCCGGGAGCAATGATACCGTCAGAAACTTCACGCTTCAGCATCAGCGCTGTCGTTACATCGCAAACATCAGAAAGCGCGACCCAGTCACCAAAGGAGCACATACGGTCAGTACCGCGGGCACGGGCATATGCACAGGCCAGAGGAGAATCGTCAAGTCCCTCGATATCATCAACAAAGCAGGCCTTCTTCAGTTTGTCAGAAAGCGGAATACCGACTGCGGCAGAAGTGGGGCTTACATGCTTGAAGGAAGTGACGGCGGGCAAACCGAGAGCGGCTTTCAGTTCTTTAACAAGCTGCCAGGAATTGAAAGCATCCAGAAAATTGATGTATCCGGGACGGCCGGAGAGGATCTCAATAGGCAGATCACTGCCATCCTGCATATAGATCTTGGCAGGCTTCTGATTGGGGTTGCATCCATACTTCAGTTCAAACTCTTTCATTATCTTTTCCTCCTCTAAACATTCCGTATTCCATCAGATATTCTTGTTGATCATGTAGTTTTCGGTATTTCCGTCAGCAAGGTCAACAGCCCTGACATACAGGCTGATCTTGTTCTGCTCATTCAGTGCGCCCCAGAGTTTGTCGGTGAACGCTTTTACATCATTGGGAATATCGATCCTTTCAGGTTCACCCTGGAAGGTGGGAATGGGATTTCCGTCAGTTACATAGGTGTGGATGAAGTGACCAAGGCCGGCCCTGGACGGATAAGAGAACTCGTAACGGGCACAGTCACTGCCTTCAGCATCTATGCTCTTGAGAATGCTCATGCGATAATTGAAATCGTTGTCGGGAAAAGAAAGGATCGCGCTGATACGGGGGGTGAAATTGGGGCCGTCCGGCTCAAAGCATCGGGACTCCAGTGATCCGGAGAAAGAAAGTCCGTTGCACAGACCTTCATAGATGGTATCGGTCTGATCACCGTTGGTCACGATCAGCTGATTGTCCTTTTCACGGATGGCAGCATAGATGATCAGGCTGGGGTCCTGAACCTTGGAAGCGTCAAAAGGCTCTGTGAAAACCTCACCGTTCTTTTCAGTGAAAACGCGGTTGCGGCTGTTTGCACTGCGTCCCATAATGAAATACGCTGCCACAGCCTTTTTGCCGTCAGCAGTCTTTCCGACAATGATTCCGCGTCCCACATAGGGATTATCCTTGATCAGTTCCTCAATGTCCCAATTCTTGTAGATCTCCATGTTGCTTCTCCTTTCACTCCGCATCTTTCGCGTTTTTATCATTCAGGATCTTTCTGGATATCATTTCGACAGCCCTTGGCAATATGATCCATTCGGCCTGCCGCATGACTCTTAGCTGAAGTTTTTCCGGCGTGTCTTTATCGCATACTTTGACTGCCTTCTGTAGTATGATCTCTCCCCCGTCCGGGATCTCGTTCACATAATGCACTGTGGCTCCCGTCACCTTCACGCCTCGACTCAAAGCAGCTTCATGTACCCGAAGCCCGTAGAAACCTTCTCCGCAGAAGGAAGGGATCAGAGACGGATGAATATTTATGATGCGGTGATCATACTTTTTTGTAAATTCAGCGCTCAGAATGGAAAGGAAACCGGCAAGTACGATCAGATCGATTTCGTATTCTTTGAGTGCATTATCAATAGCATCTTCAAAAGCCTCCTGACCGCCAAGCTTCTTTTTGCTGAAGACAAGAGACGGAACTCCTGCTTTTCCTGCTCTTTCAAGGGCATATACGCCTTCTTTGCTTGATATGACAAGGCATACTTTTCCGCTGTTTATAATACCGCTGAATTGTGCATCCAGTATTGCCTGAAGATTTGTTCCTCCGCCCGAAACGAACACAGCGATCCTTGCTTTACTGTTCTGCATCTTTTTGCTCCTTTATCTTATTGCAAAACATTTCGAAAATGCACATCAGCATGGCGCCGATCGCGTTTCCAATGATCACAAGCCACAGATATCCGCACGCCCACATACTGATGATACCGGATGCGGCGAAGTAAAACATATCAGCAACGGAATGTTCAAAGCCGCTGAGAATAAATACCGGAATGCAGAAAAGAATGCCGATCACCGTGTTTTTCTCACGGTAAATACTGACTGCCATATACATGAGGATCCCGCAGAAAACAGCTCTGATCAGGCATGAAATGATGCTCTGCTCCAGTTTGCCGTTGCAGATATTCAGCGCGATACTGCAAAAGGGCATTTCCGCCAGACGCATCAGATAACCGCAGGCAACAGTACCGATCAGATTGCCGAGAAGACCGAGCAGCAGAGCGCTGATCTCTGATTTGGAATGATTTCGGGGGATAAAACCGACTTTTCCCGTGAAAAGTGAGTATCCTCTTATGCAGATACACAGCAGCGCCACACAGAACAGGACAGCACCCGCGATCCTGTTCTCAGTCGCGAGATACACGCTGCCGCCGATAGAGATCAGTATTCCGGAAAGGATTCCGAGCATGATATCCTTTAAGATGACCATTCTTTTCCTCCGATACATTTTTATCATTCCATAATGATCTTCTGTTCAGCCTTGATGATCTTTCCGATAATGTAGGGATCCTCACCGTTCTCCGCAAGAATGTTCAGTGCCGTTTCAGCATCGTCTTTTGCTACGATCACGGTCATTCCAACGCCCATATTGTAGGTGTTGAACATATCCCGCTTTGAAATATTCCCTCTCTTCATGATCAGATCAAAGACGGGAAGTACTTTGACATCCGCTTCTTTGATATATGCACACAGTCCGTCCGGAATGCTGCGGGGTATATTCTCATAGAAACCGCCGCCGGTGATATGAGATATCCCCTTGACCTGCACTTTTTCCAGCAGTGCTAGAACAGGCTTGACATAGATCTTTGTGGGAGCCAGCAGTGTCTCCCCCAGGCTCTTTCCCCCAAGTTCATCAAGCGGTGCCCTGAGGTCTGTGTTCTCTACATCAAACACTTTCCTGACAAGTGAAAACCCGTTTGAATGCACACCGGTCGAAGGAAGAGCAATGATCACATCGCCCTCATTCATCGCATCATGATCAATAATCTTCTCTTTATCAACGATACCTGTGGAATATCCGGCGAGATCATACTCATCTTCGGGATAGAAACCCGGCATTTCTGCTGTTTCACCGCCAATAAGTGCACATCCGGCCTGAATACATCCCTCGCTAACACCTTTTACTATATCAGCGATCCTTTCCGGGAAGTTCTTGCCGCAGGCGATATAATCAAGGAAGAACAGGGGCTTCGCTCCGCTACAGATGATATCGTTCACACACATGGCCACGCAGTCGATGCCGACTGTATCATGTTTATCCATCAGAAAAGCGATCTTCAGCTTGGTACCAACGCCGTCTGTTCCGCTCACAAGCACAGGATGCTTCATCCCGTCCGTATTCAGTTCGAAAAGACCTCCGAAGCCGCCGACACCGCCGAGAACACCGGGAATGACCGTTCTGGCAATGTGTCCCTTCATCAGTTCCACGCTGCGGTAACCTGCCGTGATATCCACGCCTGATGCTGCATAAGCCGAGCTGTGTGACAAATCATTCATAATGTTCATTCCTTTCCTGTCCAGCAGTAGGTGCAAAGCTTGCACGGATCCAGTCCGATGGAACGTATCACACCTTCAATGGATTGAAACTCAAGTGATGAAAAGTGGAACTTTTCGCATATCCTCTGACGCAGGGCCTTACCGCGTTCCGTGGAAGAATCAGAATACTCTTCGATATGATCAAAGCCTTCCTTGCCTTCCAGTTCCATAATGACACGCCTTGCTATCAGATCCATATCCGAAGTGGCTCTTGAGAAATTGAGATACTTGCATCCGTACATGATAGGCGGACAGGCGGAACGCATATGCACGCTTGCCGCACCGTTTTCATACAGGAATTCGACTGTTTCACGCAGCTGTGTGCCGCGCACGATACTATCATCCACAAACAGCAGATTCTTGTCCTTGATCAGTTCACGCACAGGTATCTGTTTCATTTTCGCGATCCGCTCACGATCCGACTGTGATGACGGCATAAAGGAACGGGACCATGTCGGCGTGTACTTGATGAATGCTCTCGCGAAGTGTTTCCCGCTGCGGTTTGCGTATCCGATGGCGTGCGGTGTTCCCGAATCCGGCACCCCGCCGACATAATCGATATTCTCATTATGTCCGTTCAGTTCATCATTCTCAGCCATGATCTCTCCGTTGCGGTAGCGCATGGCTTCAACATTCACATCTTCATAGGTGGATGTTGGATAGCCGTAATAACTCCATAGGAAAGAGCAGATACGCATCTCCTTTCCAGGAGGATTGATCTGCTTTTCTCCTTCATATGTGATCTCAACGATCTCACCGGGGCCCAGTTCTCTTACATGATCGAATCCGAGTTTCTGATAAGCAAAGCGTTCAAAGGAAACAGCCATTCCGTCTTCACGCTTGCCGATCTGGACCGGCAGTCTGCCAAGCTTGTCCCTTGCAGCAATAATCGTTCCATCGCTTTTGAGCACCAGGATACATGCGCTTCCATCGATGGCCTTCTGTGCGAAGCGAATGCCATCTACAAAACTGCTCTTCTGGTTGATGAGCGCCGAAAGCAGTTCAGTGGCATTCACTCTGCCGCCGGTCATGGCGTCAAAGTGCCCGCCGCTGAAGGATAAATACTGATCTATCAGTTCCTCGGCATTGTTGATATAACCCACCATGCAGATAGCATAGGTGCCGAGATTGCTTCGCACGAGAAGCGGCTGAGGATCGCAGTCGGAAATGCATCCGATCGCGGAAACGCCTCTCATTTCTTCGAAAACATGCTCGAATTTCGTTCTGAAAGGGGCATTCTCTATGCTGTGGATCTTTCTCTGCAGGCCTATGCTTTCATCATAGCATGCAAGACCGCCGCGTTTTGTTCCAAGATGAGAATGATAATCCACTCCGAAAAATACATCCATCATGCAGTCATGATATGATGCAATTCCAAAGAAACCACCCATTTCCTACTCCTTTTGCCCGGTCAGATCATATACCGGTCAGACTATATTATGCAAAGAACAGCTTGCTGAGAGTCATAGGATCGATGTATTCGCCGTTCTTGTAGGCACGCATATTGCCGGAGGCAATTTCATCGATCAGCATAACGCTTCCGTCCTTGTCATAACCGAATTCGAATTTAATGTCGTAAAG
Organism: Clostridiales bacterium; assembly: GCA_017577285.1. Classification (GTDB taxonomy): domain Bacteria; phylum Bacillota; class Clostridia; order Christensenellales; family Aristaeellaceae; genus ZC3RG03. Next base: position 5,193 of record PITV01000020.1, on the reverse strand, counting down.
ATCGATATCTTTCTTCTTCAGTTCCTCGGCAACGATCGCAGTGATACGGCGGGTCTCATCGCAGATGTCTTTATACTGCTCATGCGTCATGACACCGAGATCCACAAGACCTTCTTCTGTAACGAGGGGATCGCCCTTTTCATCATTCTTGAAGGTCATTTCAACATAGGCGGGAAGGTCGGCACCTTCTTCGATATAGTCACTGTAGCGGCGGTAGAAACTTCCGACAGCCTTATAGCGGCAGATCACTTCCAGTCCCTTTCCGAATACGGTGGCAGGACGGACTTCCATGGTGGTATTCTCCAAATCAGCACTTACGAAGTGAGTTTTTATACCGGCGGCATTGATCTTCTCAAAGAAGAAAATGCTCATACGAAGGTTCACATCTCCAACACCGTCGATCGTCAGGCCAACGCTGTTCTCACCGGGATCGAAAACGCCGTCTTTTCCGGTGCAGTCATCCTTGAACAGAAGAAGATAATTGCCATTGTCCAGCGCGTAAACATTCTTGGTCTTGCCGGTATAAACCAACTTCTTTTCCATGACGGATACCTCCAAATAATAGTTGTTGATTTTATGATCACAGCATTTTCTGCTGTAATTCTTTATCCTTTTCCAGTACTTTCTGAGCGGCGCTCTGTCTTCTTTCACGAAGCTTTTCTGCAAGTTCCGGATCACTTACTGCAAGGATCTGCGAGGCAAGCAGAGCGGCATTCGCGCCTCCGTTAACGGCTACAGTCGCCACAGGAATACCGGAAGGCATCTGTACAGTAGACAGCAAAGCATCCATTCCGCCAAAGGCAGCGCTGCTGCAGGGGATACCGATCACGGGAAGCACTGTATTGGCAGCAATAGCACCTGCGAGATGTGCGGCCATGCCGGCAACAGCGATGATAGCGCCAAAGCCGTTATCCGCCGCCTCTGAAGCAAACTGAGCGGCTTCTGCAGGCGTACGGTGCGCAGAATAGATATGAGCTTCATACGGTATCTTCATTTCATTCAGAACATCTATTGCCTTTTGTACAACAGGCATATCACTGTCACTGCCCATGATGATTCCGATCTTCTTCATTGTTGCGATCTCCTTAAAAATAAAAACAGCGCAAACAACATAGACATGTTTTTGCGCCCAGACGGCCGGCTGCGGTGTTCCGCTTTTGCTTCGCTCCCCTGTGTTTCACACTTGCCGTCAGTTACGAAGCAGTCCGGGATCTCTCCCGACAAGCCGAGTATAACACGAACATTATTTATTGTAAACACCCTTGCGTTCGTTTTTTTATTGTATTTTGAAAACGTTAACAAACTTTATACAGATATTATTCGTTTAATGTTCGTGTTTTATGTGTTCTCTTTCTTCTTTTTTTCTATACCGGCCAATAACAGGTCAAAAGCAAAAACAAGCGCAACACTTACAACAGCCAGTATACCAAGGGCAATAAGAGCGTCACCTCTGAGCGTGGCAAGAGAAAACAGATCTTTCAACATAAAGGTTGCCGCCACAAAAATACCCAGGCAGAAGAAGAAAATAACAAACCTGAGGAATGAAAACGGAATACTCGCACGGAGAAGAACAACGAATCCTACGATACCGGCAATGATCGTTGCGATCGTGGAACATACCTGATTATCCCATCCGTATCTTCCGAGCAGCATAACTGACGCGCAGCACAGCGATATCGCGAGCGCGCCGGGAAGCGCTTTTCGGATCACTGTGGGCAGAAAATCAGCCTTGATCCTTTCCTTACTGGGTTCAAGCGCAAGGAAGAATGACGGGATTCCTACAGTAAGAGACGAGATCAATGTGAGCTGTATGGGAATAAAGGGATAACTGCCCATAAAGAATGTAAGCAGGGATATAATGAAAGAGAATAATGTTTTGGTAAGGAAAAGAGAAGCAGACCGCGTAATATTATTGATGACTCTTCTTCCCTCCAGCACAATGCTCGGCATAACGGAAAAGTCACTGGTCAGCAATGTGATCTGAGCGGCATTCTTCGCGGCATCCGCGCCTGTAGCCATGGCAATGGAGCAATCTGCGGCTTTCATGGCAGGTATATCGTTTACGCCGTCACCGGTCATGGCTACATTATGATTTTTCTTCTGAAGAGCAAGTACGAGCTGCTTTTTCTGCTCCGGCGTTACGCGGCCGAATACGGTATACTTTTCACATGCATATTCGATATCATTCTCGTCTTTTAACGTGGACGCGTCAACAAATCTTTCGGGATGTGAAATGCCTACTTTCCGAGCGATCTGTGATACTGTTACAGGATCATCACCTGAGATGATCTTCAATGTTACATCCTGCTGTCTGAAATATTCTACAGTCTGCGCGGCGCCTTCACGGATCTCGTCCTGAAATGCAAACAGGCAAAGTATCCTGTCATACTTGGGCAAAACACCGTCCTGTATCGTTCCGTCAGCCTCACACAGTACTGTGATTCTCAGCCCCAGAGCTGAATAATCCGTGATCTTCCCGTTCAGATCCAGCAGGTCTTTCTCATTTAAAACAAAAGCAGGAGCACCCATGATAACAGTTTTTCCGTCATCAAAAGACGCGGCGCTCAGTTTTCTTGCGGAAGAAAACGGGATGGTCTGCGCCGGCGTTTCAGAACCGGGGTTATATACTTTTCGCAGTGCATTCAGTGTTCCGCTGTCATCATCGAAAGCGGAAAGCAGTCTGGAAGCGGCATCTTCGATCTCTTCGCTGCTTCCATTGATCTCTATGGTCCTTTCCAGTTCCATATTTCCGCTGGTAATGGTTCCGGTTTTGTCAAGGCAAAGAACATCTGCTCTCGCAAGAGTTTCTATACCGTTCAGTTCCTGAACAAGTGTGCTTTTTTGTCCCAGCCTGATAACGCCTACCGCCATAGCAACGCCGGTAAGCAGCACAAGGCCTTCGGGGATCATACCTATCATTGCCGCAACAGATGATGTAACAGCACCCTCTGCCCCCTCGATCGGAAGATGATCAAGGAATATCTGCTTCAGGAACAGCAGTATACCGACAGGGATAAGTATCAGGCTGTCCATCGATATGAGCCTGTTCAGTTCATTGATCAGGCGTGACTGCGGTCTTGTATTGCGCTTTGCCTCTTTTGTGAGACGTGAAGCATAACTCTCATCCGCCACATAAACCAGCTGTGCGGTTATTTTCCCTTCACTGATGAAACTGCCCGAATACAGCCAGCTGTCTTTCCTTTTTGACACCGCATGGCTTTCACCGGTCAGCAGACTCTCCATGGCACTGCCGTTTCCGGAAACAACGACCGCGTCGGCGATCACCTGATCTCCGGCACGAAGAATGACCAGATCGCCTTTTACAGCTTCATCAGGACGGATCACTTTCTCAGTTCCGTCCCGCAGCACATGAACTTCCGGAGCATTCATCAATTGAAGATTGCGGATCGCCTTCTGTGCTCTTAACTCCTGTATGATACCGATGGCTGTATTGGAGATCACGATCAGCAGGAAAGACATGTTCTTGTAGCTTCCTGCCGCGAATAGTAGTCCGCCAAGTACAAAGTTCAGAATATTGAAAAAATTAACAACATTTGAAAAAATGATACTGCCAATGGTTTTTTCATTCTTGAATTCCTGTTTATTCGCAAGGCCGTTCAGGATCGCACGTTCAACCTCTTCCTGTGTCAAGCCTGAGTTTCCTGTGTACACGAAATCATCCGGCAGACATTCCGGCAAAGAAAGATTCTGGCTCAACATGATCACCTGCGATTCTTCGGAGAATAAACCGACAATGCTATTATATAGAATATTATGCGTTTTTTCCAGTATAAATCATAATATTGCAAGACATATTTCATGTCAAATACCAATAGTACTTTAAACTCGCAAAAAAAGAACGATGCGATCTATCACATCGTTCTCTGGTCTGGGTGAGAGGATTTGAACCTCCGGCCTTCTGAACCCCATTCAGACACGCTACCAAACTGCGCTACACCCAGACATTCCCGCGCTCTCTCAAGCGCGAGACTGATTATATATCAGTAATGTGTGTTTGTCAATCCCTTTTTCGAAAAAAGTTTCATTGTAATTGATGGCCGTTAGAAATGGCAGTCCGGCTAAATGCTGCGGTCAATCTCTTTTGAACAGGTCTCTTGTATAGACTTTTGACGCGATATCCGCCAGTTCATCACTGTACCTGTTTGCAATGACCGCATCACTTTTATTCTTGAATTCTTCGATATCATTTACGACAAGACTGCCGAAGAATGTACTTCCGTTTTCCAGTGTCGGCTCATATATGATCACATCGGCACCCTTGGCTTTTATCCTTTTCATAACACCCTGGATGCTGCTTTGCCGAAAGTTGTCACTGTTGCTTTTCATGGTCAGCCTGTACACGCCAACGGTTACCCTATGCTCCATCCGGCTCTCAAACTGAGCGTTTTCTGCGTAATAGCCCGCCTTCTGCAGTACACGGTCCGCAATAAAATCCTTACGTGTCCGGTTGCTTTCCACGATCGCGCGTATCAGATTTTCCGGCACATCTTCATAATTCGCCAGAAGCTGCTTTGTATCTTTAGGAAGACAATATCCGCCGTATCCGAATGATGGATTGTTATAATGATCACCTATACGCGGATCGAGGCATACACCTTTGATAATGGAAGCCGTATCCAGCCCCTTTACTTCCGCGTAGGTATCCAGTTCATTGAAGAATGAAACACGCAGGGCAAGATATGTATTCGCGAAAAGCTTTACTGCTTCTGCTTCTGTAAAACCGATGATCAGTGTATCGATATTTTCCTTTACCGCCCCCTGCTGAAGAAGACCCGCGAATACATTTGCGGCCTTCACAAGATGTTCATTTTCGAGATCTGTCCCTACAACGATCCTGCTCGGATACAGGTTATCATACAAAGCCCTGCTCTCACGCAGAAATTCCGGGCTGAACAGTATGTTTTCACTCCCGGTCATTTTCCGGATCATCTCTGTATATCCTACCGGGATCGTGGACTTGATCACCATAACGGCATCAGGGTTTACTCTGTGTACTGTGTTGATCACCTGTTCAACAGCAGAAGTATCGAAGTAATTCCGTTTGCTGTCATAGTTCGTGGGCGCCGCGATGATAACTATCTCCGCGTCACGATACGCAGTTTCTCCGTCAAGTGTGGCAGTGAGATCGAGTTTCTTATGCTGAAGATATTCCTCTATCTCCCTGTCCTGTAT
>PITV01000207.1 GCA_017577285.1 Clostridiales bacterium | reverse complement strand
CCTCACGCTGTCGCCGGCCCCCCCGGGCCTGTCGCCCACGCCTTCCACCAGACCCCACCCCCCGCCCACCGCAAAGGTACCCCCTTCCCAGGAGAACCCGAGTCCCAACGCCACGGAGCGGCCCGCCAACCGCGCCTACAGCCCTTCGGAGCCCAACGCGACGCCCCCCCCCACGCCCACGCCTGTTCCCACACCCTCGCCCACGCCCAAGCCGACCTATGACCCCGGCGCCGCGCTGGAGGAAGATGACCTATGAGAAAGGTGTTCGCCTGCCTTCTGCTGAGCATATTCTTCTTCCTGTTTGAGGTGTGCGTCATGAGCGATCTGACCATCGCCGGGGTCAACGGATATCTTCTGTTTGCCTTTCTGGGCGTGGTCATCGTGAGCCTCGGAAGAAAATACGCCTACTGCGTGTCCATGTTTTTCGGCATCTGCCTGTACTGCTCCGTGCAGTCCCTGGGCCTGCTGGATCTGGTCATGTACCCTGTCTGCGCGCTGCTGGCATCCCTGCCTTTCGCCGACAGGAGCGAGAAAAAGCGTGAACAGCGCGCCCTCGACGGAAAAAGCGGGGACGACCTGCCCGCTCCCTTTCGCATCCTGTTCAGCTGCGCCATGATGTGCGCCATATATCACACCGTCTGCATCGCCTACAGTTTCCTGAGCAACAGCGTTTTCACCATCGGGCATATCGCGAGAGCCCTGCTGAGCATCCTGTATACCGAAGGCCTGACGGTGATCATCATGTTCCCCTGCAGAGCCGCCCTCGGCATATACGCCCAGAGGCGCCGTCTGAAGAAGATGGACCGGGAGATGGAGAAGAACCGCCTCAAAGAACAGAGCGGGGAAGCCGGAAAGGAAGACTGATCTCCCCGGAGCCGCACCCGCATTTATGAACTGCCCGCATAAACATTTCATCCTGCACAGTCATTCAGTCTTACCGGAAAGGAGGAGTTCAGATTGAGCAAACGCGCCCTTCGCAGTTCGGAAGAACAGCACGCGTCCCGTTTTCCCTGGCGTTTCTGGTGCTTTATCGTTCTGGTGCTGGCCATATTCGCCTATCTGATCTTCGGCCTTTACAGACTGCAGATCAGCAAGGGTGAGGAATACGCGGCCACCGCCGCCTCCAGCGCCGTCAAAAACATCGTTATCAAAGGCACAAGAGGCATGATCACCGACTGCGACGGCGTCATCCTGGCCCGCAGTGAAGAGACCTACAATGTGACCTTCTACCGCACCACAGCGGATAAGAATTACGGTGAACTGACCCGGAGCATCCTGAACACCATCGATATCATCGAGAGCGGCGGCAACAGCCTTTCCATCACCTGGCCCCTCATGCGCAATGAGGAGACGGGACTGATGGAATACAACTGGGGCACGATCGGGAGCATCTCGGAAGCCACCTGGAACTACCGTATCAAAACCTTCCTCGGCAACCACTATATCAGCTACACCTACGCGGACGGAAAGTACATCTTCCCCGATCCCATGGAAGTGTACAAAAAGCTGAGGACCCGCTATATCCGCACCTGGGATCCCCAGAAAAACGCCTATGTGAAGATCTATGATGAGAATAATGTGCTGATCGAGGACTATAAGGACTGCGATGAAGCCAAGCTCAGCGAGGAGACCGTTCTGAAGGTCATCGCCGTATACAGCGAGATGCAGATGAACATCTTCAACTCACGCCCGGTCACCATCGCCAAGGATGTGTCCTTCGCCGTGGTCAGCGAGATCCAGGGCCGCAGCATGGTGCTGACCGGCATGGATGTGGAAGTGGGAGAAAAGCGCATCTATCCCAAGCAGACGCTGGCTTCCAACATCATCGGCTATACCGGCCCCATCTCGGACTATGAGACCTACTATTCCACCATGGAAGCCCAGGGGTACGCCCTTACGGACCGCATCGGCAAGGACGGCATAGAAAAGACCATGGAATCCTGGCTGACCGCCTGCATCACGGAGCGTCAGGGTCTGAAGGTCATGGAAAAGAACTCCGTCGGCTCCCTGACCAATCTGGTGTCCTATACTGAGCCCGCAGACGGAAACACCATCCGTCTCACCATATCCGCCGCGTATCAGCAGGCGGCCGAGAACGCCATCGCCAAAAATGTGCTCACCATCCGCCAGACGCAGGAAGACAAGATGGCGGACCCGAAATGGCAGGAAACGAACAAGATCAAGATCGAAAAGCGCGACTGGGAGACCTATCCCATACAGCTGGCCACCTCCGGCGTGCTGGCTGTCATGGATATCCACAACGGAACAGTGCTGGCGCTGGCCCAGTACCCCACCTTTGACCTGAACGCCATGGAGCAGGGCGGAAAGGCCGCCCAGGAGATCCTGCTGGACAGCCGCAATGTGCTTCTGAACCGCGCCACCCAGACAAGGGCCGAGCCGGGATCCATTTTCAAGATGGTCACCGGCCTTGCCGCCCTTACCAACGGTTTCCTGACGCTGGATGAGACCATCAGCGATGAAGGCCCGTTCATGGTCTATACAAAGCTGGAATCCGAAGCCCCCACCTGCTGGACGGGCAACATCCAGCTGCATCAGGATCAGACCATCATCCAGGGTCTGGAGCACAGCTGCAACTATTTCTTCTATACGTTAGGCTCCCGCATGTACGGCGGCAAAGAGGGCTTATACGCCGATCAGCAGTACCTGTACAAGTACGCCGCCCAGATGGGCCTCACCAGCAAGACCGGCATCGACCTGCCCGGCGAGCTGCGCAGCCTTGTGGGAAACCAGACCAATCTGTACGATTCCACCGTTGCCCTGTCTGAACAGGCCTGCGACACCCCCATCATCGTTGCTGCATCCATCAAGAAGCATCTGAGGAACTACGGCGCCAGCTACGGCCTTACCTATGACAGCGACCGGCTGGATGCCTGCGTGAGGCGGCTGATGAACATGGCGCTGATCACCGCTTCCGATGACTGGGTCGTACAGGCGCGCTACATCTGCATGGAAGAGCTGGGCATGGACCGCAGCATGGTCATGCAGGCCGCCCTGATGAGCGACCTGTGGGTATACCTCAACGATATCAAATGGGGCGGATCCCAGGAGATCCAGATGGGGATCGGTCAGTCCATCACCCTGCTGACACCTGTAGCCGTCCTGCGTTATCTGGCCGCGCTCGGCAACGGCGGCATGGTATGGGATCTGCAGATCGTAGATTCCATCATCTCTCCCGACGGCGAAGTGCTGAGCAGGCGTTCGGCGACACTGCGGAATCAGCTGACAGGCGAACATCTGGATGAATACCTGTACGCGATCAAGCAGGGGATGAAGGGCGTTGTAGGCGATGATTCCGGTACCGCTACCAAATATGTGAGAGACTGGAAATACAAGGATGAGATCTGGGCGAAGACGGGAACCAGTCAGGTGACCATCGGCGGCGTCAAGATCGATCTGGAGAACAACGCATGGTTCATCTGCCTCGCTTCCTATGAAAACCCGCAGATCGCGGTGGTTTCCTTTATCCCCAATGGTTATTCGGGCGGTATGTGTTCCGTTGCCGCCCGCGAGTTCCTCACCTGGTGGTTTGAGGAGCAGGAGAAGCTGGATGACTCTCTGGATCTGCCGGCGGGCAACCAGCTGACCCCGTAACACATACACGGATCATTTCCCTCAGCAACGGCTGCTGACATCTGATACTGACTCACGCACGCGTGTCTCCTCTTTTCTGAGAGAAGCGCAAAGGAGGATCGCCGTATGGGCAAAGCGATACTGATTACATCGGGCAAGGGCGGCGTCGGCAAGAGCACCATCTGCGCGGCCATCGCTCTTGATCTGGCCGGGCGCGGAAAAAGAGTCGTGCTGGCGGATGCCGATGTGGGACTGCGCTGCGCGGACCTGATGCTGCATATGCAGGACAGAGTGGTCTATGACATGGGCGATTATCTGGAAGGAAACGCCGGTCTTGAGCAGGTGCTGGTCACCCATCCCTACTACCCCACCCTGCTGCTGATGGCCGCGCCCCAGCTGATGAGCGCCTCCGATATCAAAAAGAAAGAAATGCGCGCCCTGATGTCCCGGCTGAAGGAACAGAACGATTTTGTCCTGATCGACGGGCCGGCCGGTATCGGGCGCAGTACCCGGAACGCATTCTTCTGCGCGGATGAAGTCATTCTGGTGTGCACGCCGGATGACATCTCTGTGCGGGACGGGGAACGGGTGGTGCAGGTG
>PITV01000206.1 GCA_017577285.1 Clostridiales bacterium | reverse complement strand
GGTATACAAGGGGCTGGGTGAGATGCAGATGCTGGCCGGCGGGGTCGGGGATCTGAAAAAAGTATTGGCCAATGTAAAGACGCGCGGCATCTGGGGTGAAATGCAGCTGGGAAATATACTGCAGCAGATGCTGGCTCCTTCTCAGTACGCGGAAAACATCGAACTGGTGCCCGGGAGCGGGAAGCGTGTGGAATATGCCGTTATCATGCCGGGCAGCAAGGATGAGAAAGTCTATCTGCCCATTGACAGCAAATTTCCCATCGAGGACTATGAGCGCCTGCTGGCTACTTATGAGACTGGGGATGTCAATGAGATCAAACGCTGCCAGGGTTCGCTGGAAAATGCTTTCAAGGAGGAAGGAAAGCGGATCGCCGGAAAGTATATCGTCCCGCCCGCGACAACTGATTTCGCGGTCATGTTCGTTCCTGTCGAAGGGCTGTATGCTGAAGCGCTGCAGCGCAGGGGACTGATCGAATTCCTGCAGGAGAAACTGCGGATCGTGGTCGCCGGGCCTACCACCCTGACAGCCCTTCTGACCAGTCTGCAGGTGGGGTTCAGAACACTGGCGATCGAGAAGCGCAGCGGGGAAGTATGGCAGCTGCTGGGCGCTGTAAAGGGAGAATTCGGTAAATTCACGGAGCTTCTGGAGTCAACACAGAGGCGTATCAATTCGGTGAGCACATCCATTGAGGACGCCGCCAAAAAGAGCAGGACCATCCAGCGGAGACTGCGGGATGTGGAAGCGCTGGGGGAGGATCAGGCATCCAGACTGCTGACAGGCGGTCAGATATCATCACCGGATGATGAAAATGAGTGACGGGAGAGACGGTCATGCAGACGATTCGTGTTTACAGCAAAAACGCGGCATATCAGAAATTTGAAGTATTGAAGACAAACCGGCAGAAACGTTTCAAATATGGCGAGTTTCTGGTGGAGGGGGTCAGAAGCCTGAATACCGCCCGGAAATACGGATGGGAATTCAGAGCCTTTCTTTACAGCCCCGATAAACCGCTGTCAGACTGGGCAAAGGAAATGCTTGCCAATGTGAAGGCCGGCATCCATTATCAGCTTTCACTGCCGCTTCTCAAGGAGATCAGCGGCAAGGAGGACGAAAGCGAACTGATGGCGATCATCGCCATGAAACAGACGGAGCCGGAAAATATCCCGCTGTCCGGAAAACCGCTGCTGGCTCTGTTTGACCGCCCGTCCAATCACGGGAATCTGGGAACGATCCTTCGCTCCTGTGACGCGCTTGGCGTGGATGGTCTGCTGATCACGGGGCACGGCGTGGATCCCTATGATCCCGATGTGGTGGTAGCCTGTATGGGAAGTTTCTTCAAAGTACCCTTCTGCTACCTTCCTCAGACGAGCCAGGTGAATGATTATATTGCGTCCCTCAGGGAAAAGTATCCGGATCTGCAGGTGATCGGAACGACCGCTCATAAACAGTATCCGATCGACAGTCTTGATCTGACAGGCCCGGTGCTCTTTATGATCGGTAATGAAACAGACGGCCTGTGCCGCGCGTTCAAGGAAAGCTGTGATATACTGGCCACTATTCCAATGTCATCCGAAAGCCAGGCATCCTCCTTTAATGTCGGCTGCGCGGCGACAGTGATGTTCTACGAAGCAGACAGACAGAGACGCGCCGCGGCCGGACTGCCCGGACAGTAAGTACCGGAGGGAACAGAAATGAAAAAAGCACTGAAACAGCTGCCTTTAATGATGTTGCTGCTGCTCCCGTTTATCGGGGCTGCATACGCATTTGCCGAAGACCTTCGTATCGAGCATGCGGCGGATATTGCCGCGCCGGTCACGCTCGGCTTTATTCTGCTTGCCGCGGGCGCGATGCTGTGGTATCTGATCCGCTGCATGAAAAAGCAGCCGTATTCCTACAAGAATGCCGCGATGGTCGGCGGGCTGCTGTATCTGCTGTTCATCATCGCGGTGGTCTTTATTCCCGTATGTGCACTGAACCGGAAGCACAGCGAAGAGACATTCATGGTGGAACTGCTCCAGAATATCATGATATCCGTCAAGTATTTCATCAACGCGCTGATGCCAGTGCTGATATTGCTGTTCGTATCTCTGACTGTCAGCAATATCGCACTGGTGCGGCATGAGGGAAAATCACCGAAGAACATGCTCGGCGCTGCCCTGGGTGCGTTCATGATCATATTCACTGTACTGAATATATTGGGCTGGAACCGGCTCAGCACATCCAGAATGACGGATGACGGAAGCGGAAATCCCTTCGGTCAGGTGCTGCTCCGGCTCGTTCCCATCGTGACCGGGGGCGTTCTCTGTTATCTGGAGTGTGTATTTACCGGCATGTGCGTGTGCGCGGTGGCGGCGGCAAAGAAACGGCTCAAGTATGATATGGATTATATGATCATCCTGGGCTGTGCGATCCGCAAGGACGGCACGCTGTATCCGCTCCTCCGGGGCCGCGTGGATCATGCCGAGGCTTTTGCGCGCAGACAGTATGATGAAAAGAAAAAGAAACTTGTTTTTGTACCCAGAGGCGGTCAGGGAGAGGATGAATGTATATCGGAAGCTGAGGCGATGCGCAGGTATCTTGAAGAACTGGGCATAGATCCGGAAAGGATACTTGCGGAAGATAAATCAACGAATACAAGAGAGAATATGCGTTTTTCCAAGCAGCTGATCGAACAGCAGGATCCGTCCGCGAAGGTCGCGTTTTCAACTACCAACTATCACGTGTTCAGGGCCGGGGTCTATGCCGCTGAGGAAGGCCTGAAGGCGGTGGGAACGGGAAGCAGGACGAAATGGTATTTCTGGCCCAACGCGTTTGTACGTGAATTCTTTGCTTTACTGAAAGCAAGAAAATGGACTGTGCTTATGAACATTGCCGCCATCGATATTTTTTGCATTATCGTTTCACTTGTTTCCTGGCATGTCATAAAGCTTTGAGGTGCTGAAGAATGAATATCTATGTGCCGGATTACTATGACGAGTTTCGCTGTACAGCATCCGCCTGCAGGCATACCTGCTGTGCAGGCTGGGAGATCGATATCGATGAGGAAAGCCTGGAACGGTATGAAAAACTTCAGGGGCAGATCGGCGAGCGGGTCCGCGCGTCCATCAGCAGGGAGGGAGAACCGCATTTCAGACTGACACCGGAAGAACGCTGCCCGCTTCTCAATGAAAACGGATTGTGCGATCTGTATACCGCCTGCGGAGCGGAAAGCCTGTGCCAGATCTGTACTGATCATCCGCGGTTCAGGAATTTCTTTACTGAACGGGTGGAGATCGGACTGGGCATGGTCTGCGAGGAAGCGGCAAGGCTGATCCTTTCCCGGCCGCGTCCGATGACGCTTGTGCTTCTTTCCGGTACAGGAAAGGGCCGCATGCCGGAAGAGGAACTTCAGCTGCTTTCCATGCGCGAGAAACTGTTTGAACAGGTGCCGGATATTGCCGGAAACGGGCCGGAAGCACGGCTTCTTGAGTATCTTGTGTTCCGGCATATCGCTGATGCGCTTTATGATGATCGTCTGGATGAGCGCATAGCATTTGTGAAAGCGGCCTGGGAGAAGATCACGGAGGGAAGGCACGATTGGCCGCTGGAGAATCTGGCAGAGCGGTGCAGAGTGTTTTCCGACCGTGTGGAATACGATGATGAGGTGCTGGCTGAACTGAAGATCCCGGATTGGCTGTTTTGACCTCTGCAGCAGTATTCATGCAGACATGATCCTTTCAGAAAACAAAAAAGCACCCGCATGAGCGGGTGCCGGGAAACGGGATCACTTGTTCAGCCATTCCTGGGCCTTTTCAGAGGAAAGGCGCTTGATGTCTTCTTTGGTGTAAGGGCTCTGTTCGCCGCCGTTCACATACAGAAAGTACTTGCCGCTGCCGGTCTTGTACAGTGTTTCCTCATAACCGGCGGGATCGCCGAAGGAACCGCTGGTGTTCTTCTTTACCAGCTCGGCGTTTTCGGTATCATATTCTACCTTGCAGATGATCTTCTTCATTTGCAGATCCTTTCGGACCGGGGTGCGCCCGGTCATGTGTGATGGCACCGTATCAACGGTACCGGTTAAGAATATCACAAAGTAACCGTGATAACAAGACGGAATAAAATGCCGCTTTATTGCCAGATATTACATAGAAAACTGTGCTGAACAGCAGCTAAGCGATGCGGAGGATGATTATGAACATACTGGACTATCAGCAGTAT
>PITV01000205.1 GCA_017577285.1 Clostridiales bacterium | reverse complement strand
GCACCGTATATCATGACCGATCTGACCGGTCTGGATGTGACAAAGCTGTCGGCAAACGTCAAAGGCAGTGTCAAAGGTACGCAGGGGTCCGGCGCTCTGCTTGGTTCCCGCGAGTCTACTACTGCGGCCACGCGGTATGAGCTTTGCAGCTTTGAGGGCATGACCATCTGGCGCCTTTACTGCATGAGCCCCGCTTTTGCAGGCGGCAGTATGTTCCCGAATGACGGCGAAACCCACGTGTTCTGTATGGACGGCGGTTCGCTGTCTATCGACGAGGGCGAAGCGGTAAGCGCCAGCAGCGTGAAGGGATCGCTCAAGTACCCGCTCTTCCTGTTTGCTACGAATACCGCTGACACGACCGTTTCCAATACGGCCGGCGTCCGCACGATCTACTCCGCGAAGTTCTTCAATGAAGGTGTGCTCATCGCGCAGTTCATCCCTGTGCTGGATGCGGACGGTACGCCCTGTATGTATGAGACGGTCAGCGGCAGGCTGTACTACAGCGCGAACGGTGCCGCCTTTGACTACATCGCGTGACACAATCGGAAACGAGCCGCCAGCAGCGGCTTTTTTCATATCAACTTTTCTCAAGGAGGAAACAAGTATGCGTGATTTTTCCATTGATCTGATCTGGGCTAAGTTCCAGATGGCCTTCGCCGCAGTCGGCGGATGGCTTGGCTATTTCATCGGAGGTGTTGATGGTTTGATGACTGCGCTGATCATTTTTGTCGCGCTGGACTATGTGACCGGCGTGATGTGTGCCGTGGTGGACAAGAAGCTGTCCAGTGAGGTCGGCTTCCGTGGCATCTTCAAGAAGGTGCTGATCTTCATGCTGGTGGGTGTCGCCAACATCCTCGATGTGAACGTGGTCGGCTCCGGTAGCGCACTCCGCTCCGCAGTCATCTGCTTCTACCTGTCCAATGAGGGCGTTTCCATGATTGAGAACGCCGCGCACCTGGGACTGCCCATCCCGGAGAAGCTGAAGGACATCCTTGCACAGCTGCACGGCCGCGAGGACAAGGCCACTGAGAACACGATTACTGACACGAATGATAACAAGGAGGTCGATGACCATGAGTGAGCGTATCAATACCCCTTTCACCGCTGAACACTTCGTGGCCTACTGTCTGAAGATGGTAGGCCATCCTTATTGGTATGGCACCTGCGGCTACAAGGCTACTTCCAGCCTGCTGTCCCGCAAGACCAGCCAGTATCCGTCCCATTATGGTTCCAGCCGTACCTCCCGCTACAAGCAGGACATTGCCAATAAGGAAGTCGTCTGCGACTGCATCGGCGGTTCCAAGGGCTATGCCTGGACTGGCGGCGGTCAGGCGATGCTGGATGCCATCGGCACGGACAAGTCTATCCCCAGCACCTATGGTTCCCACGGCTGTCCGGACAAGGGCGCCAACTCCATGTTCAGCTATGCCAAGAGCAAGGGCTGTGCCTGGGGTACTATCTCCACGCTCCCGGAAGTCCCCGGTCTGGCGCTGACGAAGGATGGCCATGTCGGCTACTACATCGGCAACGGCTGGGCTGTCGAATGGGAGGGCTTCGCGTATGGCTGTGTGAAGACGCAGGTCAGCAAGCGCCCGTGGACACACTGGTACGCTCTGCCGTTCATTGATTATGGCGATGCCATCAAGACCGCGCCCGTCCGCGTCCCGGATACCGCTGCGACCGAGTACACCCTCGGCAGCCGCTCCCTGGAGAACGGCTCCAAAGGGACGGACGTGAAGACCCTGCAGGAACTCCTGCTCCAGCTGGGTTTCAACCTGCCCAAGTATGGCGCGGACGGCAGCTTTGGCAGCGAGACCGCCTCGGCAGTCAAGGCTTTCCAGAGCAAGGCGGGCATCAAGGCTGACGGCATCTATGGCGGCGAGACCCATGCCGCGCTCATGGCGGCTGTCGCCGATCATGACGAAGCGCAGGCACCCTCCGAGCCGGTCAGGCCTGACGACACCGAGCAGGCGCTGGAGACCCCGGATATACCTTCGGCTGCTCCGAAGAAGGTGACCATCATTTGCAGCAGCGGCACGGTCAACATCCGCGCCGGCAATGATACGAAGTACAGCCGCATTACCGCCGCCAAGAGCGGTGCTTCCTTTGAATGGGTAGCCACCGCGAAGAACGGCTGGCATGCTGTTGTGGTCAACGGACAGGTCGGCTTGGTATCCGGAGAGTTTTCCTCTATTTCCTGATAACTGACGGCAGAAGCCCGATGTGGATTCGCACAAGCGTTTCCGCATCGGGCTTCTTTTTTATTTTTCCGGCTTTTCCTTCTCATCCTCATAATATTCGCTAAGTTCGATCATGTCGTCCGGGGAATGGGCAAATCCTCTCCGCAGGTACTCATGCCCGCCATCTACAAAACAGCTTTTGCACTTGCACATGACGAAATCGTGGGTATAGCGTGATTCAATGATATCGCCGCACAGCCTGCACTGAGCGGCATTCCTTTTGATCTTCCGCATACTGCCACCTCACTCAAAATACGGTTTGTCCGCTGATACCTCATGCTTGTAATCCTCCGGGAACGCCTGTTTGAACCACAGGCGTTTCTCCTCTATTTGTACCTTGAACCCGGAAATGTCATACCCGGAATACTGTTCCGCCGCTTTGAGGAATGACACGATATACCCGCCGCCGATGGCAATGTCATAGCCCTTGTACCGTTCAAAGCTACCGGAATCCGCTGGCATGATCTGCTGGTCATAAGAAATATACAGCGTATCGTCCTTGAACATATGATTGAAGACCATGTTCGGGGTGTAGATCATGTGCTTCACGCCTTTTGCCGACAAATACCCGAAGCACTTGAGGTAGCGACCGTAAACGTACCACTCCGGCAGTTCTTCCGGCTTGATGCGGGTCGGATAGATGCCGTTGGCATACAGGTACCCGTTCTCGTCCCGGACATACTTGTAATGCTTTTCCTTCCGGTCATACTTCCATTTTTCGATCAGGTACAGGAACCTCATCTTGCCCTTCATAAACAAAACCTCCTCATTTTCTGCCGAACCACTACGGATTTGCAATTCTGCCTGTCCTGTCCCGGGTGAAGAAATTCATCCGAAGGGAGTCAATCAGATGACAAAAGAGCAGCAGCAGGCCATTATCCGTTTGAAGAACGGCGGCTTATCACTTTCGCAGATCTCGACCAGGCTCGGCATTTCCAGGAACACCGTAAAATCCTTCTGCCAGCGCCTGCAGGCTGCGACCCAACCAACGACTGAAACCAAAGGCACCTGTGAACAATGCGGGCTTCCGCTCCGTTTCCGTGAAGGGCACGCCCACCCGCGCTTCTGTTCGGACAAGTGCCGGACTGCCTGGTGGAATACGCACCCGGAGCAGCTTTCGCCCTCCGCAATGGTGGAGGTGCGCTGCGTGTGCTGCGGTATCGCTTTCCGTTCTTTCCCCAGCAGGCACAGGAGCTACTGCTCCCGACAGTGCTACATCCGCGCCCGCTACGGAGGTATCCGCCATGCTGAATGACAACCAGACACGTTACCTGGCGGCAATGGCTGTCTTCCGCCAGATGCGGAACAATGGCCTGATCACTGGGAAAGAGTACGCTGATATTGATACCACAATGCTTCAAAAGTACGGCCTGTCTTTGTGCAGTATATTATCCGACACCCGCTTGATAACATCGCAGACCAGAGGTAATATGCCACACTACAAGGAGGTGGCATTATGCCAAAGGCGACAAAGATTGCCCCCAAGACGCAGACCTCGCGCCTTCTGAGGGTTGCAGCATACGCTCGCGTCTCATGCGGAAAAGACGCGATGCTCCATTCTTTATCCGCACAGGTCAGCCAGTACAGCCGCATGATCCAGTCCCACAGCGGCTGGCAGTATGTTGGCGTTTACGCAGACGAAGCAACCACCGGCACCAAAGACGACCGCGCTGATTTTCAACGGCTCCTTGATGACTGCCGAGCCGGGAAGATCGACATGGTTATCACCAAGTCGGTCAGCCGCTTCGCCCGCAACACGGTCATCCTGCTTTCCACGGTGCGTGAGCTGAAGGCGCTCGGCATTGACGTTTACTTCGAGGAGCAAAACATCCACTCCGCCAGTGCTGACGGCGAACTGATGCTGACCATCCTCGCGTCCTTCGCGCAGGAAGAGAGCCGCTCCGTTTCCGATAACTGCAAGTGGTCGATCCGCGAGAAGTTCAAGAAGGGCGAACCTTCATTCTTCCGGTGCTACGGGTACAAATGGGTCGAAGGCCAGCTTCAGGT
>PITV01000204.1 GCA_017577285.1 Clostridiales bacterium | reverse complement strand
GTATTCATCCATCTGTGCAGTATATACGGTATACACAGCGTTTTCTTCCAGATAGGCGCGGATATCCTCATACATATCATCCGTCAGTTCCACAGGGCCGGAAGGAAGATCGCACAGATAGCAGAGGATGCTCACGCCGTCCTCACTGATGATCGGCCCGGTGTAATCGCCGAAAGCCGTCATGTCATCTCCAAAGGCCCCGGCAATGAAAGCCGCATCATACATGATACTGTTGCGGTGTACGGGATATCCGGTTTCCAGTCCGCCGTATTCCTCGGTCATAAACGGATCCTCACCGTACTGCAGGATGACGTCTTCAAAAGAGGCTCCCGCCTCCAGCGCGGCATAGACCGCATCCGTCCTGTTGCTGACGCTTGCCAGCACAGCCTGTTTCGCCTGTTCCAGAACAGCCGCCGCGGCCGCTGTGGCCTCAGTCGGAGCATTGTTGTCATCCAGCGTCTCCTCCCAGGCCGCCTGAGCCTGCGTATACGCCTCCATCAGCTGCTCCTCAACAGTCAGCAGTACCCGCAGTACACAGCGGTATCCTTCAGGAATATAGAACACAGTGTAACCGCAATAGCAATCGATCTCATATGCTTCGATATCATCCCTGTATGTTGCTTTGTCTTCGGCAGCATAAGCGGCGTATGCGGCACGCACATCCTCATCGGTGACGGCGCTTGCGGCCACGGAAGCATACCATTTGTCATAGGCCGCATCGTCCAGCACCTGGGAATAGATCACATCCTCATATCCGCTGTAAAATTCCCTCGCCTGCAACCGAAGGGCCTCGCGTGCCTCATCACTGTCTTCCGACAGATAATAGGTCACATATTCCTCAACATATTCATTGAGCGTTGCCTGGGCATCCGCCCGTATGGCTTCCTCTTCTTCCTCAGTAAAGTCATACCAGCCCTGATCACTCAGCATCTGCAGCATCAGCGTGTTCTCTACCAGTATATCCACCATGCCGGCATAGTCACCGGGATCATCGATATACCCGTAATAATAGAACTGGATGATATTCTCCTCCACTTCCGATTTCATAATCTGCACACCGTTGACTTCCGCCAGAACAGCATCCTCTGCGAAAGCGCCGGAGCAGGAAATCAGCATTACCGCCGCCAGCAGCAGGGCTATCCATTTCATATTCCGTTCCATTTTCATGATCCTCTTCTTCCATACGGACGCTGAAGCGCCCTTCCGTTTCATTATGTCATGCGGCAGTTCTCTTTGCAAGTGCTTTTCGGCCGCCGTGAAAAAAGTTACACTGTGTTCACAAATGACCGTCTTTCCTTCCGGGATTTACATTTTACGGATTTCAGTTTATAATAGATCATCCTCTTTTTGAGGAGAAAAAGCCGGTCAGCAGCGCGGCACATTCTTCTTCCAATATCCCGCCGATCACCTGTACGCGATGATAAAAGGCCTCGTCCGAAGGCAGAGAATAAACGCTTCCGCAGCATCCCTGCCGGCTGTCCCGGGCACCGTAAACCACCTTGTCCACCCCGCTCATCACAACAGCGCCCGCGCACATGGGACACGGTTCGAGGGTAACATATAGCGTGCAGCCTGCAAGTCTTCTGGTTTTAAGCATCTCCGCCGCGGAACGTATGGCAAGGATCTCTGCATGAGCCGTCGGATCATACTCTCCCGGCTTTTCACGTCTGTTTCCGGCTTTAGCTATCAGTTTTCCGTTCTTTACGATGACCGCGCCTACCGGCACCTCCGCACCATCCGATACCGCCTCCGCAAGAGCGGCCCGCATCCATTCCTCGTGTTCGCTCAACACAGGTCCCTGTCCTTTCCCTCTCACGCATGATCCACTGACTGGATATTACCACTTACACACATTTTTTGCAAGGAGGATCACCATGAACGAAACATTGTCACTGATCGAAAGCAGACGCAGCCACCGGGCCTATCTCCCCGATCCGCTCACGAAGGAGCAGATCGACGCGCTTGTTAACGCAGGCCTGCAGTCTCCCACTGCTGTCAACCGTCAGCCCTGGCATTTTTCTGTTGTCCGGGATCAGAAACTGCTGAGTGAAATGAACGATCAGATCCGCAGCACCGTCATGAAGCAGGAAGAAAACAAGCGCAGTCCCCGCTTCGCGCAAAATGATTATGATGTTTTTTATCATGCCCCCTGCGTCATTTTCATTTTCGGCGATAAGAACAACAGCTGGACACCTGTGGACTGCGGCATCGCTGTGGAAAATATCGCCATCGCGGCTGAAAGCATGGGGCTTGGCAGCGTCATCCTGGGCATGCCCAGATTTGCTTTCACCGAAGATAAGGAAGAGATCTTCAACGTGCGCCTCGGCTGCCCTGAAAACAGCAGTTTTGTCATTGCTATCGCTGTCGGCACCCCGACGGATACCAAGCAGGCTCATCCTGTCGGAGAAAACAAAGTATCCTATATCGGCTGACACAGATCAGAAAAACGCTTTTCAGCATCAGAAAACGGGACGCCTTGACAGGTGTCCCGTTCTTTTTAACACTGTTTGTTCAGGTCATCAGATCATTTTCTGCTTGATCTCACTGTAGGAGGCGGCAAAGGTCTTTCTGAATTCCCTGCCGGGCTTCAGACCGGCATGCTGTGCCGCCTGCACCGCCGCCCCGTATACCTTGGGCATATCGGGGATCAGCAGCTGGCAGTAGTTCCCAACGTGACGGTCCACAGCCTCGTAATATGTCCTGTTTTCCCACATATATCCGGAAAGCGCCACGCGGATGAGGGAACAGTTCAGTTTTCTGCCGGCCGCGGCGATCATATCCGCCACCGCAGAAGCGGCATCCTCCAGCTGCTTGCAGGCCACCACATCATTTGCTTTCGCGGCATCAAGAAGGATGGAGGCAAAATCGGAGATCTCCGTTCTTCCGCCGGCATAGAATCCCGCGATAAACTGTGACAGTTCACAGCCGATCTTTTTCTCGATCATGGCGGTCATCATCGTTTTGCTTCCGCGTCCGTCCTTTTCGCGCAGAGCACAACGGATCGCGCGTTTCCCCAGATCGAATGCACTTCCCTCATCGGAGAAAACATAGCCCCAGCCGCCGACCTGGCTGATCCCGTCCTGCGAAATGGCAAACACCGCCGAACCTGTCGCGCAGTTCGCCACGATGCCGTCTCCCGTTTCCGCCACAGAGCGGAATGAATTGGAGGCATCGTTCAGCACTTCGATCTTCTCGGCTCCCGGAAAGAGTCCCCGCAGGAAACGGACTGTTTTTTCATGACGTTCCTTATTTTCAAGGCTGCCGGAGATCCCGGCAAACACATAATCAGCTTCACCTTCAGCATCATCCTTCAGTTTCCCGATAACCTCGCGGATATGCTCAAAAGCAGCGGAATCGTCCTTTGTGATCTGACTTCCCGCTTCACCCTTTGCGATCTTCAGCACAGTTCCCTCTTCATTGATAAGCACTGCTTCCGTAATTTTTCCGCCGCCGTTCAATGCGATCAGTCTCATGCCATTACCTTCCTTCATTCGGGTTCCTGTTTTGATATATTATAGCACTTTGCGTATGAATAACAAGTACTTCATTTGTTTCATTTTCTGAATATCCGCATTTGATATATACTACGTTTCAGTGGATGAATTTGAAAAATTCCTCAATTTTTGTCGTAAAAAATCAAATTTTGCTGTAGCAAAATGAGATATTGTGTGCTATAATTAATCAAGATTGGGTGTTTGGGCTTATTGCCGGATATCCATTAACGGAAAAAGTGAATAATGACAATGAAATATTGTTTTTATTTATGTATATTCGTGTTATATAAAGCAGAAAGGAGTCATTTATGTCACAAGCTCCGAAAATCAGGATCATATCTCTCGGCGGTGTGGATGAAGTCGGAAAAAACCTGACAGTCATCGAATATGAAGATGACATTCTGGTCGTTGATTGCGGTTCCATCTTCCCCAAGGAAGACATGCTGGGCATTGACCTGGTCATTCCTGATGCCAGTTATCTGGTGGCAAATAAAGACCGTATCCGCGGATATGTGTTCACTCACGCTCATGAGGATCATATCGGCGCGGTTTACTATGTATTGAAGGATGCTCCCGCCCCTATCTACGGCACACGCCTCACGCTGGCGCTGATCGATATCAAGCTGCGTGAACACCGCCTGAACGGGATCCAGTACAACATGATCCAGCCCAGAGATGAGGTGCAGATCGGCGCGTTCTCCGTCAAGTTCGTCCATGTGTGCCACTCCATTCCGGGCGCCTGCGCCCTGATCATCACGACACCTGCCGGCGTCATCGTGCATACC
>PITV01000203.1 GCA_017577285.1 Clostridiales bacterium | reverse complement strand
GCAGAAAGCGATCCCGACAGTGACAGTGAGCGCGGATAAGAACCCGAGTTACAGCACAAACCCGGGGAATGCGACACAGGACAAAGTGTTCTGCCTGAGCATAACGGAAGTGAACAAGTATTTCAAAAACGACGAAGCGCGCAAGTGCGCGCCGACACAGTACGCGATCAATAACAACGCGTATACAAGCGGCAGTTACAAGGTAGACGGCAAGGCGACATGTTATTGGTGGCTCCGCTCGCCCGTCAACTTTGGTAAGTACGCCGCGATTGTCAATCTTGGCGGCACTGTCTACAGCTCTGGCGACGGTGTCAACCGCAGCGATAATGCGGTTCGTCCCGCCTTGTATATAGATCTGAATCTGATACCGTAACTCCATAAATCTGGGCGCCGAAAAGAGGCAGAATGGAAGAGACAGTACCTGAAAAGGGAAAACAAGCGGCGCACGGGAGAATCTCATAAATCCGAACTCTCCCGCGCGGAGCGCGGAAAAATCAGCGCATCCGAAAAGTTGATCGAAAAAGAAAACAGAACAGGAAAAGGACCTGCCTCACACCGGAGGCAGGCCCTTTGATATACATATGCTGTTATGACCGGATACGCTGATTATTTCAGCAGCAGATGGAAGGCGAAACCGCAGATCTCATCATTCATGTAGATGAACTTCATGCGGCCGTCAGGGGCATAGGTGGCGGAGGCTTCATCGAAGGTGAAGCCGCGCTGCTCCAGGTGCCACTTGGCGCGCTCCACATTCAGGGTGCCCAGGGCGATGTGGCCGTGGACGCCGCGCACCTTGCGCTTTTCGATCTCGAAGGGGCCGCAGAACATGCCCTTTTCGCTCTCGCGCTCGATGGGCAGGCCCAGCAGGGCGCTCATCTTCTTCGCTTCCTTCGCGGCGGTCTCCGGGTCATCGCAATCCATGCCCACATGGATGATGGAGAAGCCCAGCATCTTCTGCACGGCATCGCGGGCGAGGGCTTCGATCTTATCCCATGCTTTGGCATTGATCAGATCCTCGGGTACCATCCAGCTGCCGCCGCAGGCCGCGATCTTCGGGAAGGCCAGATATTCGCACAGGTTCTTTTCATTGATGCCGCCGGTGGGCACGAAGCGCACATCGCCGTAGGGGGCGCTCATGGCCTTGATGAGCTTCAGGCCGCCGAGGGCCTCGGCGGGGAAGAACTTCACCGTTTTGAGGCCCAGGGAGAGGGCGGCCTCGATATCGCTGGGATTGGCGCAGCCGGGCAGAACGGGATAGCCCTTTTCCACGCAGTAGCTGACGATGGCGGGGTTGAGGCCGGGGGCCACGATGTAGCCCGCACCGGCGTTCCAGGCGCGCTCCACCTGATCGACGGTCAGCACAGTGCCGGCGCCCAGAAGGATATCCGGCAGGGCTTCATGCACGCGGCGGATGGATTCCTCGGCGGCATCGGTGCGGAAGGTGATCTCGGCCACGGGCAGACCGCCGTTCTTCAGGGCGGTGCATAGGGGCACGGCGTCCTCAGCATTCTTAATCTTGATGACGGGCACAAGGCCGGCCAGGGAAAGCTGCTTCAGCATATCCATGATGTTTTCTCCTCTTTTCTTTTCAGATGAACTTTATTACATATTGAAATAACGGAGCGCGTTGTTGAAACTGATATCCTGTACCACGGTCTTCAGGAATTCGATATCATCCGGATATTCGCCCTTTTCCACCAGATCGCCGATGAAGGAGCAGAGGATGCGGCGGAAATACTCGTGACGGGGATAGCTGATGAAGGAGCGGCTGTCGGTGAGCATGCCCACGAAGTTGGCCAGCACGCCCATATCGCACAGGTTCTTCAGCTGCTCGGTCATGCCGTTTTTGTTATCCAGGAACCACCAGGCGCTGCCCATCTGGATCTTGCCCTGAATGCCGCTCTGCTGGAAGTTGCCCGTCATGGAGGCGATGGCGCTGTTGGCGGCGGCGTTAAGGGAATAGAGGATGGTTTTGGGCAGGGCGTCCTTATCCGCCTGAGCATCCAGCAGGCGGCTCAGTTTCAGGGCGACGGGCTCGTCATCGATGCTGTCAAAGCCCACATCGGGGCCGCAGGCGCGGAACATGGCGGAATTGTTGTTGCGCATGGCGGCGATGTGATACTGCTGCGTCCAGCCGCGCTTGCTGTAGAGCTCTCCGAGCGATACCAGAAGCAGAGTTTTGTAGCATTCGGCGTTCTTATCCTTTACGGGCTTTCCGGCCATGGCGGCCTTGAAGGCCTTATCAGCCCTGCCCTTATCCGGCTTGCAGAAGGGAACGGTATCCAGCGCGTGATCGGACAGGCGGGCGCCGCAGGAATGGAAATAATCGATGCGGGATTCCAGCGCTTCAAGCACATCCTCAACACCGTGAATGGAAACGCCGCTGACCTTTTCCAACTGCCTGATATAATCATGATACCCGGCACGGTCGATATTGATGGCCTTATCGGGACGGAAGGCGGGGAGGACCCGGGCCTTCAGCGTGCCCGCATCGGCGATCTGCTTATGGAAATGCAGATCATCAACCGGGTCATCGGTGGTGCACAGGGTATGCACATTGAAGCGGTCGATGAGGCCCTGGGCACGGAAATCATCCTGCTGCAGCATGGCGGTGGCCTTATCGTAGATCGCGTCAGCGGACTTTTCATTCAGCACATCATAAATGCCGAAGACCCGCTGCAGCTCCAGATGCGTCCAGTGATAGACCGGGTTGCCGATGGCGCGCTGCAGGGAGGCCGCAAAGGCGCGGAACTTATCCCTGTCATCCCCGTCCCCGCGGATGAGGCTCTCATCGGCGCCGCAGGCCAGCATCAGGCGCCACTTGTAGTGATCGCCGCCCAGCATCAGCTCGGTAACAGAGCGGAACTGCTTGTTTTCCGCGATCTGCACCGGGATCAGATGGCAGTGATAATCGTATATGGGCATGTCTTTCGCCGCGTCATGAAACAGGACGCGGGCGGTATCTGTATGAAGCAGGAAATCCTCATCCATGAACGGGATCATCAGTACGCGCCTCCTTGCTGTTTATAAGTGAATTATAGAACGCGTAAGCGCTTATGTCAAGGGATAAAGGCTGCTTTTTGTATGTATATCATGTTTATTTATATAGAATTTGAGCATATTTCAGGCGGGGGTCATTCGGTGATCTCCACCGGCGTGCTGACGACCGATTCGCAGACGCCGTCACAGCTTTCCGCCCGCACACAGATGACATAATCTCCGGGGGCGACCGGGTTTCCCTTGCGGTCTCTGCCGTCCCAGCAAAGATAGGTGAGGGTGTTCAGCGGGCTTTCGGGACGGGTGACGGCATCGGTGCACAGATAGACCACCGTGCGGCCCTCGCTGTCCTTCACGCTGACGGTGAGAGAACAGGGAACGGCGTGATCGACAGAGAAGGACATTTCGGCGCCGGAGGAAAAACAGAAGGTATCCGGAACGGATACGGAAAGGCCGATCTGCTCATCCTCTCCGCCGGCGCACAGGATGCGGCTGCTCTGCAGACGGGGCTGGCCCTCTTCAAGGGTGAAAAACTGCAGCAGGATGTATCCGCTCTGGGCGGCGTCATCATAGGAGAGGGAGAAGGTGCGGCGCTTTATGCCGGGGGAGAGACGGTCATCGCCTTCACTGTCGCCGATGTAAACGGCATTCTGAAAATCCCAGGCGCCGTTTTTATAATAGACCACCTGATAATACAGCTGGGCGGGCCGGGTGACCGCGAAGGAGAAGGTGATATCCGGAGACTGACGGGTGAGGGTGAGGGAATCGAACTCGATGCGCGAAACGGGCTTTTCCGCCCAGAACTCGCCCGTCCTGTCATACACGAACAGCACGAAGCTGTCATCGTTCTGGGGATATACCCGGGGCGTGGCGGCGCCGTAATTATCATAAAGATAGCGGTGCATCTCGCCCAGCGTGACACGGCCGTCCCTGTCGGCATCCGCCGGGCAGGAGCCGTTGATGCCGATGCCGTCGCAGAACGCGGAGCAGAAAAAGCTGCTGCCGGTGCTGCCGAAACGGGAGGCGACTGTTTTCCAGTAAAAGCTGTTCTCCTCGCAGCCGGAGGAGGTGATCACCTTGTAATCCGGGCCGGAAAAACAGGCGGCAGCGGCATTCAGATCTCCGCCCTTGCCGATCACGTATCCGCTGTTGCAGGCATCGAAAACCAGCACCTTCGTGCCGGGAATCTCATCCAGCATGGCACGCAGATCGCGGCAGTCCAGATAATACTCATAGCGCCCGTTGCTGAGCACCAGCATATAGGCCGGGTCGCCTTCGGGATTGTACACGCCGTGGGTGGATATATAC